>JAKPBL010000141.1 GCA_029778965.1 Bacteroidota bacterium | reverse complement strand
CAACATTCAAGACGAGATGCTGCAATGGATCAACGGACAAAAAAAATAACCTTCCATGGAAACAAGAACCGAATTGGGTGACCTGGGCGAGTTTGGCCTGATAGACCGCCTCACCAAAAACATAGAATTTCAAAACGCCTCGTCGATCGTTGGCGTGGGCGACGATGCGGCGGTGATCGATCATTTCGGCAGGCAAACCGTCGTTACCACCGATATGCTGCTCGAAGGTGTGCACTTCGACCTGATGTACACGCCGCTGCGCCACCTGGGATATAAGGCCGTGGTGGCGAATCTCAGCGATATCTATGCGATGAACGCCACGCCCACGCAGATTACTCTAAGCATTGCCGTTAGTAACCGTTTCAGCGTGGAAGCGCTCGATGAATTTTACGAAGGCGTATATGCCGCCTGTGAGAAATATGGCGTTGACCTGGTAGGCGGCGATACCTGCACCTCGAAAACGGGCTTCACCATAAGCGTTACTGCATTGGGAGAAGTGGCGCCCGACCAGTTCGTGCTGCGCTCTTCGGCCCGGAAGGGCGATCTTATTTGCGTAAGCGGTTTTCTCGGCGGCGCTTTCCTGGGACTCACCTTACTGGAACGCGAAAAAAAGATTTATCTCGAAGCGCCCGGCGTGCAGCCCGACCTGGAAAACGAACAATACATCGTAGGGCGATTGCTGAAGCCGGAAGCCAGGCCCGATATCATTAAATTCTTCGCGGAAAACGATATCAAACCCACGGCGATGATGGACCTTAGCGACGGACTTAGTTCCGACCTGCTGCATATCGCCACCAAAAGCAACCTGGGCTGCGTGGTATATGAAGACAAGATACCCGTACATGAAGACGCGCGGCAGGCTGCTTTCAAATTCGGGCTTGATCCCACCGCCTGCGCCTTGAGCGGAGGCGAGGATTATGAGTTGCTGTTTACCATTCCGCAGAGCGATTACGACAAACTTGTCTTGAACGAGCAGATCAGCGTAATTGGTTATATGACGGCGCCCGAGGAAGGGACCCGCATCGTTACCCGCGGCGGCAACCATTATAATATCACGGCCCAGGGATGGAATGCGTTTAAAGAACAGTAGGTATCTTTATCGAATGTACCTGCGCGAGCGACCTGTCTTATTGTTTTTACTGGTTTTGTTTTGTACCGGCACCGGCTGCCGCGCGCCCCGGGCCGCTTTCGATCCCGGCAAAAAGTACGCGCCGGCACAACTTCAGCGCGACTATGATCTCTTCGAGCAGATTTTGGAGACATCACATCCCAGCGTTCACTGGTACACGCCGGCAGACAGCATGCGGTATTATTTCGGCGAGGGTCGCTCACGCCTGCGCGATTCGATGACCGAACCGCAGTTCCGGTCGGTGCTGAGCTGGGTCGTCGCAAAAATCCATTGCGGGCATACCAGCACACGCTATTCCAAAAAATACCTCGCCTTTCTGGATACAGCGCGCCTGCCGCTGTTTCCCGTCACCATCAAGTGGCTGGAGAACGACACCATCGTGCTGGGCAATACTATCCAACGCGGTAACCAGTTGCTGCCCCGTGGCACCCTTCTTACTAGTCTCAACGGACGACCGCTCGTGCAACTGGCCGACAGCCTCGGCACTTTTATTCCTTCAGACGGATACAATGCCAATTACCTGCGCCAGACCCTCAGCAACCGCGGCGCTTTCGGCGCCTGGTTACGGCTGATCGACGGGTACGATGCTGAATACCGCCTGGGGTATATCGATAGCAGCGGACGGGAAAACCACTTCGATTTCCGGCTTTACCAGCCGCGCAGAGCCGACTCGGCAAAGCGCGCCGCAGTATTGCCTGTTATCAAGGAAAAGCTGAAAAGAAAACAGCGCCGCGACGACCGCCTGTTCAATGCCCGCTCCATACAGGTCGATACCGGGTTATCAACCGCCTATATGACGGTGAATACGTTCAACAACGGTTACCAGTTGCGTTCTTTTTTCAGAAGCAGCTTCCATGAGCTCAGAAAAGAAAATATCCGGAACCTGGTAATCGATATTCGCAGCAACGGCGGCGGCAATGTGAACCATTCCACCTTTCTCACCAAGATGATCACGAACCAGCGCTTTAAGCTGGCCGATTCATTGTACGCCATCCGCAAAGGCAGCATACATGGCCGCTATGTGCAGCACAACTGGTTTACGGGCATGCTGTTCAGTGTCATCACGCGCCGGCGGGCCGACGGCCACTACCATTTCGGGTTTTACGAGCGGCATTATTTCCGCCCGCGCAAAAAAGACCACTATAACGGCAATGTATATGTGCTGACGGGCGCCAATTCTTTTTCTGCAGCGGCGCTTTTTGCCCACGCCGTGAAGGGCCTGCCGAAAGTGAAGCTGATAGGAGAGGAGACCGGCGGCGCGGCTTATGGCAACACAGCCTGGTTCATTCCCAATGTTACTCTACCCGAGTCGGGCATTCGCTTCCGGTTGCCTCGTTTCCGGCTGGTGACCGATAAGAACCAGCCCCAAAACGGGCGCGGAGTATTACCTGATATAGAAGTGAAAACCACGCGCGATGACATCATTCACAACCGCGACCCCAAAGTGGCATTGGTGCGAACGCTGATTACAACACCCTGATTTCCGACCGGCCGTCGGGATGAAGAATACAACATTCGCTAATGTACCCCGGCGCTATTTTTCCATGATGCGCCGCTATACCCAATGCACGTGCGGGGTACATCGATGCCATGCGCAGGGCTTCGTCGATCCCGATGCCCACCTGCTCCACACAGAACGTCACCGCTTTCCGCATGGTGAGCGCTGAGCCCGACAGGGTTCCGTCGGGCATTACAAACCGGTCGTCCTGTCGTATATGACGGTAGTATCCCTCGTCGCTTTCGGTAACGGCATCGGTGATGAGAAAGAGACGATCGCCCATGATCTTTTTCGCAATGCGTATGGCAGCCGCGTCCACATGATAGCCATCCGCCACTATACTCGCCATCGCGGCAGGATGATCGAAAACAGCGCCCACCACGCCCGGCGCCCGGTGCTGCAAACCCGACATCGCATTGTATAAATGCGTAGCCAGCGGAATACCCTGGTCAAAGGCCTGCATCGCCTGCCCGTAGCTGGCATTCGAATGGCCCAGGCTAAGGATAATGCCCATCGACTGCAGGTAGCGGAGGCTTTCGGGCGAAAAACATTCGGGGGCGACGGTCATGAACCGCACTACATCCGGGCCATAGTCGAGTATCTTCTGAATGGCTTCCACCGAAGGCGTCTGGATGCGGTCGGCTGCATGAGCACCTTTTTTTTCTTTGTTGAGAAAGGGACCCTCGAGATGGAGCCCAGCTACGCCGCGACCACCCCCGGCCCAATAGTGCCGGACGGCATCGATGGCTTCGTACACCACTTCGTTCGTATTGGTAGCGACTGTAGGCAGTATCAGCGAGGCGCCCCCGGCGCGGGAATAATCGACAGTCGCCTGCAGGCTGCGCACCGACGGGTGTTCACCGAATAACTGGCCGTTGCCGCCATATAACTGGATATCGATAAATGCCGGTACTAACTGGCCGCCCTGCAAATCCAGGTGCTGATCGCCGGGGCCATGACCCATTTCTATATGAACAATGCGGCCATTGTCTGTGCCCAGCAGCGGCTGGTCGATCCATCCGTCGCCGGTAAAAACACTGCCATTGATGATTTTCCAGGTGTGCATGCATTATAATTTTTCCGGTTGAAAAAGGGGCAATATGAAAGGGTCTGCGTCTTTCAGGAAAGGCAGTTTTTCACGCAGGGCCAGGAGAGGGGCTTTGTCGATTACGGTGGTTTGAACGGCTTCTTCATCGGCCATCTGGTATAACACTGCTCCCAGCGGGTCGACCACCATGGTATCGCCGCTGTGGTAAAGGCCATTGGCATCGGTGCCCACCCTGTTGACGCCCACCACATAGCACTGGTTTTCAATGGCGCGGGCCTGCAGCAGTGTTTTCCAGGCGGCGGCGCGCATCACCGGCCAGTTGGCAACACAGATGAGCAGGTCGTACTCGGCCTCGCCGGCGGCGGCAGGCTGCTGGCGCGCCCAAACGGGAAAGCGCAGGTCATAACAGACCAGCAGGTTCACCCGCCAACCTTTTACCGAGGTGATAAGCCGTTTTTGTCCTGCGGTATAATGCAGGTGCTCGCCGCCCAGGGCAAACAGGTGCCTTTTATCATAATACCCATAATCACCGGTGGGCAGCATCCAGAGCAGACGGTTGTAATACTGCCCGTTTTCTTCAATGATAAGGCTACCGGCCAGTATAATGCGCTGCTCGCGGGCCATATCGCGCATCCAGGAGACCGTGGGACCATCCATCGTTTCGGCGAGCGCTTCGGGACGCATGCTGAAACCGGTGGTGAACATTTCCGGCAGCACTACCAACTCTTTTTTACCCACGATGTGGCGAATCTTTTCCGTAAAATAACGGAGGTTGGTTTCTTTGTCTTCCCAGGCGAGGTTGGCCTGGATGGTGGTGATGTGCAGCATACCCGAAATTAACCATTCCCGTTGGCCCCGGCAGCGAGTTCTTTCAGCACCGGCTGCAGTTCGCTCCAGGAATAGCCCTTGCGCAGCAGGAAGTCGCGCGTTTTTCGCGCTCTCTCGGGCCCGGAAGCACGGGCCAGGCTTTCCCATTTCTTTTCGGCCAGCTTCAGCAACTGTTGCTCATAGCCACCGGTATTGATCGTCGCCAGGGCTTTTTTGATACAGTATTCGCTGACCTGCCGTTGCCGCAGCTCCCGTTCGATGCGTTGCCGGCCCCAGCCTTTCATCCGGCTTTTGCCCCCGGCGAACTGGATGGCGAAGCGTTCTTCGTTTAGGTAGTTCTCTTCGATCAGGGTAGCTATGCAATGGTCGGTCTCGGCCCGGGTAAGTCCGAAGCCATAGAGCTTTTCAGCTACCTCCCGGTGACATCTTTCCTGGTAAGCGCAGTAGTGCCGGGCCTTTTGCAGGGCCTGGGCGGGCGTATATTTAGAAGGTGGCGCCATCGTACAAAATTGCGCCAAAAACAGTAGTTTCGCCTCCTATATTAATCAGCTATATGAAGTTCATCGTTTCGTCGTCGGCTTTGTTGAAACAGTTACAACAGATCAGTGGTGTTATCAATGCCAATACGGTGCTGCCCATTTTGGAAGATTTTCTGTTTGAGATCGACCGGAACAAGTTGACCGTGGTGGCGACCGACCTCGAAACCGTGATGCGGGTGCAGATGGATATCGAGGCGAAGGATGCCGGCAGGGTTTGTATTCCCGCGAAGATCCTGATCGACTCGCTGAAAAATATTCCCGACCAGCCGTTGACCTTTACCATTGATAAGAATTTCGGTATCGAGATCACGAGCGACAACGGCAAGTACAAGGTAATGGGCGAAAACCCCGATAATTTCCCGAAAGAGCCGGCAGCCGATGGCACCACATCGTTCGAGATGACCAGCAGTGCCCTGGTAACCGCCATCAACAAAACCCTGTTTGCGGTAAGCAGCGACGATCTGCGCCCCGCGATGACGGGCGTATTTTTCGAGCTCGATAAAAACTTTGCACAGTTTGTGGCGACCGATGCGCATCGCCTGGTACGTTACAAGCGCACCGACGTGAAATGCGCCAAGGCCGACAGTTTCATCGTTCCGAAAAAACCCCTCAACATCCTGAAATCGGCCCTGCCCGATAACGACGATACCATCACCGTCAGCTATAACAGCAACCATCTTTTTGTCAGTCATGGTCATGCACAAATGAGCTGCCGCCTGATCGACGCCCGCTTCCCGGATTACAAAGTGGTGATACCGGCCGACAACCCCTATAAAATGCTGGTAGCCAAAGCCGACTTCCAGGGGGCCCTTCGCCGGGTAAGCGTGTTTTCCAACAAGAGTACCAACCAGGTAGTGCTGACCATTTCGGGCAGCGAATTACAACTGGCTGCACAAGACATCGACTTCAGCTTCGAAGGAACAGAGCGGATGAAATGCCAGTACGACGGCGAAGACCTGTCGATCGCTTTCAACGCCCGCTTCCTGATTGAAATGCTGAACGCAGCCGAAAGCGAAGAAGTGCGGATGGAATTATCGACGCCCACCAAAGCGGGCATCATTCGTCCTACCGACAGCGATGAGAACGAAGACCTGCTGATGCTGGTGATGCCGCTGATGCTAAATGCCTAACGCATGTCGCGCTTTGTAGAATACTGGACCCATATCAGTTCCCTGCACCGTATCGGGATACTGATGGGTGGCATGGTATTCTTCTGGCTGCTTGAGGGCTATTACCCGCTGTTCCGTTTTTCATTCAACCGTTACCGTCACGCGGGCGTCAACCTGGTTTTCCTGGGCTGCACCCTGGTCCTGAACCTGCTGTTCGGGCTGGTGACCATCAGGGTTTGTTCGATGGTGACCGAACACCAGGTGGGTTTGCTGAATTGGCTGCCCATGCCGGTATGGGCCGGCTGGAGCATCGGGCTGGTATTGCTTGATTTCTTCGGGCAATATTTACCGCACTGGCTGATGCATCATATTAAGTTCATGTGGAAGTTCCACATGGTGCACCACAGCGATACCAAGGTTGATGTTACCACCGGCACCCGGCACCATCCCGGTGAATGGCTGTTCCGCGAAACATCGGTGATCGTGGGTATTGTAGTTGTCGGCGCACCGGTGGGACTGTATTTTCTCTACCGCGGCCTTTCGGCTTTATTCACTCATTTCAACCATGCGAATGTGCGCGTACCGTTCTGGCTCGACCGGCCCATCAGTTGGATTTTCGTGTCACCCAATATGCACAAGGCGCACCATCATTTTGAACGGCCGCTGACCGATACCAATTACGGGAATATTTTCTCGGTATGGGATCGTCTTTTCGGCACCTTCGCCTATGCCGATCCGCGCGATCTTCGCTACGGACTTGATGTGCTCGACGATAGCACCGATGAAAAAACGGGTTACCAGTTCAAGCTACCTTTCAACAAGAATATCAAAACAGATTACTGAGAAATAGACCGCTTCTTATACACCGGAACAGTGCTGCAGGGCTCTCCGTACATAATAGATTTAGCCACAGGCCGCAGGAGCCGGGTGATTTCCAGGTAGGCATATTCGCCAATATGTTTGTCGCCGCAGCCTTTCACCACGATACGCTGGTCTTCAAAAGCAGCCAGGTCAATATTTCTTAACGACTCAAGGAAAAACTGCTTCTCCAGTTCCGCCACCGAGCCCAGGAAAACGGTTTCCGCCACCGGCTGCAGGTTGCTGGCCACCAGCATATACGCCCAAACCGGTATAACGGCATCGGCCGAACAGAAAACCGCCACCGCTTTTCCGGCATACTGGTTCCAGTCGAGGTTCTTCATGACCTCCCGGAAATCTTTCTCTTTCAGGATCAGTTCCCTAAACAAAAACGGCTTCAGGTCAAACGGAACGACCGCTGTTACCGGAAGATAGTTTTCCAGGTCGAGCGTGATCAGCCCGCTTTCCGCCACTTTATTGACTATTGTATCTGGCATACTCCAGGAGCAAAATTAATGAATCGCGTGGTTTTGCCTAAAACCACCCGTCGGGTGGCACCCGACGGGTAAATACAATACTTTATAGCAACAATGAACCTATAAAATCTTCGCACGCTCATCTTTCACGTTCGCCGACTTCCGCAGGGCTTCCACTGAACGGTAACCCGACATCTGGCGCGATTGCATCATGATCGCTTTCCGCTGCTCGTCCACATTCACACCACCGTCAGCCACGGCCGACACATTGTTTGTCTTCACCACAAAAACACCGGCATTGCCGACAATCGCTTTTGACGGCTTCGCCTGGTTGTCTTTATCGAAAGCCGCGCCTACTACTTTCGGCTCCTGGCCGATACCCGCTACAAACGGACTGATGAACCGAACACTGTCGGCCGTCATCACCGTAGTTTGGGTAGCGGCAGCCACCGCATCGAGGGTAGCGGCAGCGCCGATCTTTTTGCTGATTACACCCGCTTTTTTCTGGTTGCGGAGAAGCAGCTCCAACTGGGGACGCGCCTTCGCAGCCGAAACGGTTCCTTCTTTATTGATTTCGGAAACCATCGCCACTATATACTTGTCGTCGATAGGAAACGGCTCCGACACCTCGCCGATTTTCGCTTCATTGATCCAGCGCACCAACTGGCGGCTGGCGCCCACGCCGGCTACATTGATGTCATTGGGTTTGATGTCGGTAGCCAATAACTTGGCCAGGTGGTTTTTGGTCACCGCTTCGTCAAATGCTTTGGCATTGCGGCTTTCACCGGCAAACTGGTTGGCTGCACCCGAAGCGGCCTGGTCGGTAGCCAGGCTGGCACTGATGGGGCGGCTCATATAAGCTACCTGGTAAGCTGGCTCAAAATTCTTTTGCGACAACACTTCTATATAGTGATAGCCAAAATCGGTCTTCACCACTTTTTTGTCGCCGGTAGCGCCATAAAAAATGGCTTTTGAAAACTCGGGCGCCAGGGTAGTAGCCTGCAGTGACCCGAAGGTATATTCTCCACCTTTTTCTTTGCTGCCCGGATCATCGCTGTATTTCAGCGCCAGCGCATTGAAATCGGCGCCTCCTTTGATAGCGGCGGCGATGCTGTCAATTCTTGCTTTGGCAGTGCTGTCAGGATTGGTTTGGGTGCTGATCAGAATATGACGGCACTTCACGCTGTCGGGCATATTTCTCTTGCCAATCATTTTCGCCATCACATAGTTGCCACCGTCGAGATAAGGGCCAAATACACCGCCGTCGGGCAACTCCCGAATCGATTCGGCGTTGGGCACCTGCAAACGCGACTTCAATACATACATGTCAGCAAATTTCTGTTCGCTGGCATTGCGCACCAGAAAGCCCCCGGGATCGGTGGTAGCAATAAAGTCAGGTTTGAGTGATTCGAGTGATTCTTTTACGGCGAGGCTGTCTCCGGCAGTCGGCGCGGCACTGAAGCTTACGTAGCTGATGCTGCGGTTTGCTTCCTGCTTAAACTCTTCCTTGTGCTTATTGATGTAATCCTGTATATCGCCATCCGACACCTTTACTTCGGCAGCGCTATCGCTAACCGTTGTGTAGGGAACGGATACATAGTTGATGGCAGCCAGCTCATTCTGGTCGGCGATCATTTTCTCGGCCATCCACTTGGGTATATAATACGTCTCGGACAACAGTGATACATATTTTTCGCGCAGGCGGTTTTCCATTAGGGCCGGAAGATACTGGCTGGAGAAATTTTCCGCCATCTGCGGATTTTGCTTGGCCAGGCTACGAATGGCGGCACGGGCTGAATTCGCATCATAATTTCCGTCTTTATCCGTGAATTGCTGGCGCAGGTCGGCCGGCGGGTTGGCGCCGAACAAAATGTCGTCGAGCTCCTTGGGAGTAACCGCCAGTCCCAGTTTTTCATATTGTGCCGTCAGCACATTCTCTTCTATTAGTTGATTCCACACCTGGTCCTGCACATTCTGGCGGATCATTTCATTCATGGGATACCCGCTGGCTTTATACTGGTCTTCGGTCTGCTGGATACGGGTCTGGTATTTTACATAGTCGAGCTTCTCGCCGTTGATAGAGCCCACCGTATTGCCACCGCTAAACAGGCCCCGGCCACTCTTTCCTACAAAGGCATCCATTAAAAGGAACCCGAGCAAGCTGAGCGCAATAATGATGAAAACCGCCCAGGCAGCTTTGTCGCGGATGCTTTGAATAATAGACATGATGCTAAATAATTAGTATATAGGGTTTTCAAAAAATGAGGAGCGAAAATAAGCAAATTAGAGATATGAACAAATTGGGGATAACCCCTCAAATTCGCGGCAAACGTGCATTTGAACTGTTTTCGGCAATGCAACTTTTTGGCGTGAAACGTCTTCTCACAGGAGGTGTGAATGAAGCAGGAAAATCGGGGATAACAGGGGCCGGGCCTTCCCGCTTCGCGGGGAAATTTTCGGCAAAAATTAAGTTGGGCCGTATTTTTTGTGCGGGCCGGCTAATAACTGCCGGTTTTTACCCAGCGATTTAACAACGACCCGTACAAATGATTGTACAGTCGAAAATAAATCCACGGTTGTGGGTAATGGTCCGAAACACAGGCCCTGCCGGAATTATTGATTTTAACAGAATGTGTATTACTGTGGATAAGCAAGTAATTTTGGATAAGCAAACGCGTTTTGAAATAGTTCTCCACCTATTCACAGCCCTAATAATAATAGGTTTATTTATAAATATTGTATTATAGTATTTATTATGGCAGATATCAACATAGCACCTGAAGTGCTCGACATTGAGAAAAAAGGTTTCCTCGACCGGGCGATTGATCCGGCGATGGATCTGTTTGCGGCGATCGAGCGACTGAAAAAAGAAAAAAATGCCGTCGTGCTGGCGCACTATTACCAGGAAGCTGATATACAGGATGTGGCGGATTATATCGGTGATAGCCTGGGACTGGCGCAGCAGGCTGAAAAGACCAGTGCCGATATGATCGTATTTGCGGGCGTGCATTTTATGGCCGAAACCGCCAAAATACTGAACCCTGGCAAAAAGGTAGTGCTGCCCGACCTGAAAGCAGGTTGCTCACTGGCCGACTCAGCACCTGCACCGTTGTTCAGGCAGTTCAGGGAAAAACACCCGGATCATGTGGTGATATCTTATATCAACTGCACCGCCGAGATCAAAGCGTTGAGTGATATCATCTGTACCAGTGGCAATGCCGAAAAAATCATAGAAAGTGTGCCGGCCGATCAGCCGATCATTTTTGCGCCCGACAAGAACCTGGGGGCTTACCTGAACAAGAAAACGGGCCGGAACATGGTGCTGTGGAACGGCGCCTGTATGGTGCATGAAATATTCAGCCTGGAGAAGATCACCCGGTTGAAAGTAAGGCATCCGGAAGCGAAACTGATCGCTCACCCCGAGTGCGAGGATCCTTTGCTGAGAATAGCCGATTTTATTGGATCTACCACCCAGTTGCTGAAATTTACCCAGCAGGATGCCGGATCCGATTATATTGTAGCTACAGAGACCGGTATCCTGCACCAGATGCAGAAAGCGAGTCCGCAGAAGAATTTCATTCCCGCTCCGCCGGATAACAGTTGTGCCTGCAATGACTGTCCGCATATGAAACTCAACACGTTAGAGAAGCTTTATCTCTGTATGGAATATGAATTACCTGAGATACTGATGGATGAGGAGTTGCGTATAGCTGCCAAGAAGCCGATCGAGCGGATGCTGGATATAAGCCGTGCCGCTGGGTTGATTGGTTGATTTTCACTATATTTGCATTTCTTATTTTCGTTCTCCTCTTGATGTTTTAAGTGCTGAGCGTATGTAAGGCGGGTAAAGTGACCTGTGCGTCAGCCTTACCGGATTTTTATTACTAAAATTTATTGTTTTGAATTTTTCGCAATTAGCGGTTACAGCGCCCGTATTAAGGGCGTTGACCGATGCCGGGTATGTGGCGCCCACTCCGATCCAGGAGAAAGCCATTCCGGTTGTTTTGAATCGTAAAGACCTGCTGGCCTGCGCACAAACAGGTACCGGGAAAACGGCGGCATTCGCCATTCCGGTACTGCAGTTGTTGTCGGCCGATAAAGAAAAGCAAAGGCTGTCCGGCATACAGGTGCTGGTGCTGACCCCCACGAGGGAACTGGCCATCCAGGTGGAAGAGAGCTTCCGCGATTATGGAAAATACCTTGGTTTTAAAAGCATGACCCTGTTTGGAGGGGTGTCGCAGGTACCCCAGGTGGAGCAGTTGAAACGGGGCGTGGACATACTGATCGCCACGCCGGGTCGCCTGCTTGACTTATCATCGCAGCGGCTGCTGGATCTCTCGAAGCTGCGGTATTTTGTATTGGATGAAGCGGATCGCATGCTGGATATGGGATTTGTGCATGATGTGAAGAAAGTGCTGAAGCTGATACCGGCAAAGCGGCAATCGCTGTTTTTCTCTGCCACCATGCCTTCCGAGATCAGGGAGCTGGCCGGCACCATATTGTCGCAGCCTGAAACCGTAGCTGTTGATCCTGTATCATCTACTGCAGAGATCATCAGCCAGGAACTGCATTGGGTGACTAAGGAAGAGAAGAAAACCTATTTGTGCGACCTGTTGCATGAGAGGCAGATCAACCCGGTGCTGGTCTTCACCCGCACCAAGTATGGGGCCGACAAGCTGGCGCGGTTTCTTCAAAAGAACGGGATCAGTGCTGCTGCCATTCACGGCGATAAAAGCCAGGGTGCGCGGCAACAGGCCCTGAATAGCTTCAAGGCGGGCAAATTAAGGGCCTTGGTTGCCACCGATATTGCCGCCCGGGGTATTGACATAGAAGAGCTGCAATGGGTAGTTAATTACGAAATTCCGAATGTGGCGGAAACCTATGTACACCGTATCGGGAGAACAGGCCGCGCCGGGGCAACCGGAACTGCCATTTCCCTGTGCGACCAGGAAGAGCGGGCTTATATCCGTGACATCGAAAAACTGATCGGGAAAAAGATTCCGATGAAAAGCGCGCTGGCGGCCGTATAGGCAGGATAACCCGGAAAACATTCGGCATTATACCGGTGTAAGGAACCTAAAACAGTAGGTATAATGCTGATTAATAAAAGGCAACAAATTAATGTTAATATTAACTTGTTGCCTTTTTAATTGTTTTTCCGATGGTTTTGTCCGCTTGTCTATCGACCCATATACACCATCAGGATTTGTACATCGCTCGGGTTAATGCCGCTGATACGACTGGCTTGCCCCAAAGTACGGGGACGTATTTTCTTCAGTTTTTCACGGGCTTCATTACTGATGGCGGCTACCCGGCTGTAATCGAACGATTCGGGTATTTCCAACGATTCCATCTGGTTCATGCGTAATACCAGTTCTTTTTCTTTTTCGATATAGACTTCGTATTTCAGTTGGATCTCTGCCTGCTGGCGGATTTCTGCCGGAAAGTTGGCCAGGTCGGCTTTCAATGCCGGGATATTGCTGGTAAGGGTGTCGAGGCTTATATTCGGGCGGAGCAGCAATTGTGACCAGCGTTGTTTTTGCGGGAGCGGCGCCGAACCAACGGTCTCCAGGAAAGGGTTGACTGTTTCGGGATCGGCGGAGTGATCAGCCAGCCAGGTTTTCAGTGATTCGGTACCCTGCTTTTTCTGAATGACTTTCTCCATCCTGTCTTGCCCCGCGAGCCCGATACGGAAACTCATCTCTGTAAGCCGAAGGTCGGCATTGTCCTGCCGTAGCAGGGTTCTGAATTCCGCCCGGCTGGTAAACATGCGGTAGGGCTCTTCGGTTCCTTTGCTGATCAGGTCGTCGATCAGCACCCCGATATAGGCTTCGCTTCTTTTCAGGATGAATGGCGCTTCTTCCCTCACTTTACGATGGGCATTGATGCCGGCCATCAATCCCTGGCAGGCGGCTTCTTCATAGCCTGTGGTACCGTTGATTTGCCCCGCAAAGAAAAGGTGCGACACCAGTTTTGTTTCGAGCGAATAGTTCAATTGTACCGGTGGAAAATAGTCGTATTCGATGGCATAGCCAGGGCGAAACATTTTTACATTTTCAAAGCCCGGGATGGTGGTCAGCGCTTTGTATTGCACGTCTTCGGGCAAAGAGGTACTGAACCCGTTCACATAAATCTCGACGGTATTCCAGCCTTCAGGCTCCACGAATATCTGATGGCGTTCCCGGTCGGCGAAGCGGTTAATCTTGTCTTCTATACTGGGACAATACCGCGGACCAACACCTTCTATGCGCCCGGTGTACATGGGGCTCCGGTCGAAACCCGTTTTAAGGATGTCGTGGGTGACGGAATTGGTATAGCTGATATGGCAACTGCGCTGGTTCTCTGGTTTCAGCGCCGGCGGAGCCAGGTAAGAAAAACCGCTGATGGTATCGTCGCCCGGCTGTTCTTCCATGACAGCATAGTTCAGGCTCCGGCCGTCGATACGGGGCGGGGTACCGGTTTTTAACCGGTCGGCTTCCATGCCCAGGGCAACCAGTTGTTCAGTGATGCCCGTGGCGGCTTTTTCTGCTACTCGTCCGCCGCCGAAGGTCTTCTCCCCTATGTGAATCACCCCGTTCAGGAAGGTACCGCTGGTTACGACTACGGCTTTGGATTCGATGGCATGTCCCAGCCCGGTGACCACGCCACAAGCCCGGTTCTCTTTGATGATCAATCCCTTAACGGTATCCTGGTAAAAGTCAACACCGGGTGTTTCTTCCAATAGCTGCCGCCAGGTGGCAGCAAAAAGCATGCGGTCGTTTTGGCTGCGCGGGCTCCACATGGCCGGCCCTTTCGACAAGTTGAGCATCCGGAACTGGATCATGCTTCTGTCGGATACGATGCCGGAGTACCCACCCAGTGCGTCTATTTCGCGTACGATCTGTCCTTTGGCGATACCTCCCATAGCGGGATTACAGCTCATTTGGGCGATCGTCTGCATATTCATGGTTACCAACAGCACTGAGCTGCCCATATTGGCCGCTGCCGCCGCCGCTTCGCAACCGGCATGGCCGGCGCCAACCACTATAACATCATAAACAGGGAACATATAGAGAGTTAAGAAGCAAAAGTACGAACGGGAAAAGTCAAAAGACAACAGATGATAGGGAATTACCGGGTTTGAGCGCATGGACAACCGGTAAGAAGCATTGGGATGAGAGGACCGGAACAAAATCCTGGGCGGTTGTAATCCAGGCTTTGTTCCACGTGGAACAGGGTCGCAATGCCGCATAGGCCGTTTTCTGCAGGCGTTTTGTGGCATTGCTTCCTCTGAAAGGAAAATACTATTGTCGTTGCCGGAAATAGGACGGATTGGAAGAAATGTGTCACTACCCTGGACGACACGGCTGCAGTCGAGATACAATGAAAGGAATCCAGCGCGGGCTCACCGGCAGATATTCCTGCGCTAATTGTTTCACGTGGAACAAATAAACCGGGAAAATCAGTTTATCTGAAGCAAGTCAAAATCAACGAAGCTCCTTATGCCCAACGGTCTATGTATGTATGCATGCCATAACCGGTGTGTCAGGAATCCTGTTAGGGGGAATCAACAAAAGGAAATCAATGGAAGCGGGTCTTAATACCGTCTTTGTTCCACGTGAAACACTGGTGCCCTGATTTTCCCCGACCGGTGTAGATTTCACAGTACCGGCGAAAGAGATGCCTGAGGCCGGCAAGGCACTGCATACATCTTTTCGGAAAAACAGCTATATATCGGGCTGATCACCTGATCACCGAATTTGCCGGCCTCCTTCAACGGACCTTTATTTACGCCCGGCGTTTAGCTTTTTCCGGAACACAACATACGCTTCCAGGCATTCCTCTTCTTTCGCGCGCATGGCTTTCTGCTGGGCGGCGTTTTTGTCTTTGTACCCGCAGAAATGCAACGCACCGTGAAACAACACACGGTGTAGCTCTCGGGTAAAGCGTTCACCTACGGCCAGGGCATTTTCCTGCACACGAGGAATACTGATATAGACTTCTCCTTCGAGGGGTTCGCCGGGGGCAGATAAAGGAAAGCTGATGATGTCGGTATAATAATCGTGCTGCAGGAACTGCCGGTTGATGGCGAGCAGGTATTCGTCGTCGCAGAAAATATACCGGAGGGAGACCAGTGGCAGCTTTTCCTTCTTGAACAATTGCTGCAGGAACAGCTTGCACGCATATCGGTGGGAAAAACTAAAGTCTTTCACCAGGTAATGAAACTCAATAATATCGGTACTTTTGTTCATCGCCCGGCAAAAATCGTAAATCGTTCGCAATGACCATCCAGCCGACCCCTGTATTAAAGCGTCTTTCTGATATTGCCATTGGAAAAACGGTTATTATCAAAAGCTTTGAAAACAATGAGATATTCCTGAAGCTGATGGAAATGGGCTGCGTTCCCGGTGAAAAGATACGCGTGGAGCAGAAAGCCCCTCTCGGTGATCCCATTGCTATTACGGTGGCCGGCTACAACCTGAGTCTGCGCATCGATGAAGCCGAAAACATCTTCGTCGAAGACCTGATCTGAATGCCATGGAAGTTGGTCTCTATTTCGGCTCGTTCAACCCCATCCATATCGGTCATTGTATTATTGCCAATTATGTGCGCACCCATAGCCCGCTTCAGCAGGTTTGGCTGGTGGTGAGCCCGCAGAACCCATTCAAGCCCGCTGCCGCACTTCTCAATGAATACGACCGGCTGCACCTGGTGAAGCTCGCCATTGAAGGGATAGACGGATTACAGGCATCCGATATCGAGTTTCACCTGCCCCGCCCCTCTTATACCATTGATACGCTTACCTACCTGTCTGAGAAATTTCCGCAGCACCGGTTTTCCATCATCATGGGAAGCGACGGTTACCAGAATATCAGGAAATGGAAAAATGCCGCCGTGCTGCTCGAGCGTTATCCCATCTACGTATACCAGCGGCCTGGTTATCCTATACAACCAGAAAGTGCCCTGACCACCCTGGTGAATGCCCCGCTGCTCGACATATCGGCCACCCAGGTTCGTCAACTGGTGAAAGAAAACAACGATATCCGCTTCCTGGTGCCCGAGCCGGTGAGGAAGGAAATAGAGGCGAACAGGTACTATAAATAGTTAATAATCAGCAAATTACGTGTTTATGACGGACTTTCGCAAGGCAAAGGAAATCCGTTATGTATGCGTAGGTAAGCTGATTCCCCGCAGGTTCTTATAGATTTCCATCGCATATGAATCGGTCATACCCGCCACGAAATCGATCACAGACAATGCTTTCTCATACGCACCTGCATCAGCCGGCACATATTGCGGCGGCAGGAGATGTCGCAGCTTCTTGTCTTTATGGCTGGGCTTTTCCGCCAGTACCGCCGGAACAAATGAAGAAAGCAGCGATCGCATCACCTCATATCCCGCCAACTCGATGCGCACCACTGTTTCATGGTTGTAGATCTTTTGTATGGTCACCTGGTTAATCGTCTCCAACGCCTGTTTGGCCGCATCATTGATCCCTTCGAGCAAAGAGCGGTTATAGCTCCCCGTTAGTAAGGCCGATTGATTCTCCACAAAAACATCGGCACAGCTCACCGCCAGGTAATTGATGCATTTTGCGCGAAGAAAAGAAAGCTGCTCGCGCGGATCATTGTCCAGCTCGCGTAATGTTTTTCGAATGCGATCCATATTATCGCGCGGCGACGTGCCGAGCAGGTCAAGCAGCAACTGCACCGCCGTATCGCTGTCGATGATGCCCAGCCGGTGCGCATCTTCCCAATCGATCACCCGGTAACAGATATCATCGGCCGCTTCTACCAGGAACACAAAAGGATGACGCCGGTATCGCATGGGTTGCGCGTGCGTTTGCGGTAATTGCAGGGCGGCGGCGATCTCAGCCATGGCGGCTTTCTCCGATTGGAAAAAACCGTATTTTTTGGTAGCCAGGCTTTTACCGTCGGCCGCCAGCGATTCGCCGGGGTATTTCACAATCGAAGCCAGCGTGGTATAGGTCAGTTGAAAGCCGCCCTTCTGCCGGTTGGCATAATGGTGCGTGAGTATGCGCAGCGCATTGGCATTGCCTTCGAAATGCGTAAGATCCTGCCACTCCGCGGCATCGAAATGCGCCATCAGGGTTTGCCCGTTCAGCACTGCGTCTGCCTGCTCAATAAAATAGGAAGAGATGGCGGCTTCGCCCGAATGTCCGAAAGATGGATTGCCGATATCATGCGCCAGGCAGGCCGCTGCGACCACGCTGCCCAGGTCGTGCCGGTAGAAATGAAGCGCTTCTTCCGTCAGCGAACCCGTCAGCTTTTCGGTCATCTGTTCGCCCACGATCTTTCCGATCGACCTGCCTACGCTGGCTACTTCGAGCGAGTGCGTCAGCCGGTTGTGCACCAGGATG
>JAKPBL010000097.1 GCA_029778965.1 Bacteroidota bacterium | reverse complement strand
TTTCTTGTCCTGCAGAGTTTGCCATCTTATCAGGTCTTCCGGATACAAAGGACGCGTGGGTAGCCAGGGCTCACCGAGAAAGCCTGCCGGGTCACGGGGCTTGTAGCAGCGAGGGCGCCACCCACCAGCTAGCCAGTGCCGGAGGGGGAAGCCCGGCGGCCAATCGGGCCGCTGGGGCTCATCGGGTCTCCAAACTCATCGGGCCTGCGGACTTGACGGACCCGCTAAAGTCGGATAACCGTGCCCCAGCCCGGGACAGGCCCGTCGCCGCCAGACGCCGCTAAAGCCCGGGCGACGGCCTTCCCGCAAAAAACAGTCTTTACAATTCCCCGTTCTTTCCTACCTTTGCGCTCCAAATTGATCCAAATGGCAGACTTAAAGTATCAAAGGAACTTCGGTATTGCGGCGCACATCGATGCCGGCAAGACCACTACTACGGAGCGTATTCTCCGTTATACAGGCATGATCCACCGGACAGGTGAGGTGCATGACGGCGCCGCCACGACCGACTGGATGGAGCAGGAAAAGGAGCGGGGCATCACCATTACCTCTGCTGCCGTGAGCTGCCAGTGGAACTTCCCGACCGACAAAGGAAAAGCTACTCCCGAGTCAAAAAAATATTCTTTCAACATCATCGATACCCCCGGTCACGTGGATTTCACTGTAGAGGTGGAACGCTCGATGCGGGTACTCGACGGTCTTATCGCCCTGTTTTCGGCGGTAGACGGTGTTGAGCCGCAGTCGGAGACCGTATGGCGCCAGGCCAACCGTTATGGCGTTCCCCGTATCGGCTTCGTGAATAAAATGGACCGTTCGGGTGCCGACTTCCTCAATGTAGTGAAGCAGGTAAAAGAAATGCTGGGTTCGAAAGCCGTTCCCTTGCAACTTCCCATCGGCGCTGAAGACAATTTCAAAGGCGTGGTTGACCTGATCAAGATGAAAGGGATCATCTGGCACAATGAAACCGAAGGCATGACCTTCGACGAGATCGAAGTGCCGGCCGATATGAAAGAAGAAGCGGAAGAATGGCGCGCCAACCTGGTGGAAGCCGTTGCAGAATACGACGACAAGCTGATGGAGAAATTCTTCGACGATCCCAACAGCATCACCGAAGAAGAAATGCATGATGCCATCCGCAAAGCGACCATTGACCTCAGCATCGTACCGATGATGTGCGGTTCTTCCTTTAAGAACAAGGGTGTGCAAACGGCACTCGACGGCGTTTGCCGTTACCTGCCTTCACCGGTGGATATCCCCGATACCGAAGGGACCGATCCCAATACCGGCGAAACCATCATTCGTAAAGCCAATGCCAAAGAGCCTTTTGCAGCCCTGGCTTTCAAGATCATGACCGACCCCTTCGTAGGTCGCCTGGCCTTCTTCCGGGTTTATTCCGGTCACCTCGACGCCGGCTCTTATGTGCTGAACGTACGCAGTGGCAAGAAAGAAAGGATCAGCCGTATCATGAAGATGTTCGCCAACAAGCAAAACCCGATCGACTTCATCGAAGCCGGTGATATTGGCGCCGCCGTTGGTTTCAAAGAAATCAAAACCGGTGATACCCTTTGCGATGAGAACCATCCGATCACCCTCGAGAATATGTTCATTCCCGAGCCGGTAATCGCCATCGCCGTAGAACCCAAAACCCAGGTCGACGTTGATAAAATGGGTATGGCCATCGCCAAACTTGTAGAAGAAGATCCCACGCTGCGCGTGAATACAGACGAAGAGACCGGTCAGACCATCCTTCGCGGTATGGGTGAACTGCACCTGGAGATCATCATCGACCGTATGCGCCGCGAATTCAAAGTGGAAGTGAACCAGGGTGCGCCGATGGTGGCTTATAAAGAAGCTTTCACCGGTAAGATAGAACACCGTGAGACGCTGAAGAAACAAACCGGTGGTCGTGGTAAGTTCGCCGACATCGTGTTTGAGCTGAGCGCCGCAGACGAAGACTGGCAGGCCGCCAATCCTACCGAGAACCTGCAGTTCGTGAACGATATCTTCGGTGGATCGATTCCCCGCGAATTTGTACAACCTATCCAGAAAGGCTTCCAGGCTTCTATGGTAAATGGTGTACTGGCCAACTACCCCGTGGTAAATATGAAAATCCGCGTATTCGACGGATCGTTCCACGCGGTTGACTCTGACGCCATGAGCTTCGAACTCTGCGCCAAGCAGGGCTTCCGCGAAGCAGCCCGCAAAGCCAAGCCCGTGTTGCTGGAGCCGATCATGCGGGTGGAAGTGGTTACTCCCGACCAGTACATGGGCGATGTAACCGGCGACCTTAACCGCCGTCGTGGTATGATGGAAGGCATGGACAACCGCAACAACCTCCAGGTGATCAAAGCCAAAGTGCCCCTGAGCGAAATGTTCGGCTATGTGACCCAGTTACGGTCGCTGTCTTCGGGCCGCGCATCTTCTACCATGGAGTTCTCTCATTATGCACCGGCGCCGAACAACATCGCTGAAGAAGTGATCGCGAAGGTGAAGGGTAAGGTAAACGCGTGATAGAGATCGTATAGGCAAAACCTTTAATGAATAAGCCGCTTCCGTTTGGAGGCGGTTTTTTTTCTCGCGGGCTATGATTTTGGGTTCAATCTAGGTACAGGTTTGGTATCACGCTATACAGGTTTGGTTCTCGCTAGATACAGGTCTGGTTCACGCCAGATACAGGTTTGGTTCACGCCAAGCACGCAAAGGAGCAAAGACGCAAAGGAAGGTGGTTATAGATTTGCTGATTTAGTATCTCTCTCCTCGAAGAACAAATATTGAATCTATGATCCCGACGGATATTACTTGATAAGTACGTCCTTTGCGTCTTTGCTCCTTTGCGTGCTTGGCGTGAACCAAACCTGTATCCAGACTAAACCAAACCTGTATCCAGACTAAACCAAACCTGTACCTAGCGTGAACCCAAAGCAGCACCTGGCATGAACCCGAAACTGCCTTCCTCGCCTTTCCCACTTTCTTTGTAATTTGGATTTTCTTTATCAGCACGAATCATACACATGAAATCAAAATTGCTAATCGCCCTGCTGTTGACGGCAGGCATTGCTGCTGCCCAGAACAAAGACAGCCTCATTATTGAACGGATCGTCAACGAAGCCCGGAACAATTCACAACTGAAACCGCTTGCACATGAGCTGATGGATGTGATTGGTCCGCGGTTGGTCGGCACGCCGCAGATGAAACAGGCGCACGACTGGGCCATCGAAAAATACAAAGGCTGGGGTATCGACGCCCGGAACGAAGCCTGGGGCGAATGGCGCGGCTGGGAGCGGGGCATTACCCACATCGATATGGTATCGCCCCGGGTGAAGTCGCTTGAAGGCACACAGCTCGCGTGGAGCGGCACTACCAATGGCAAGACCGTGACGGCCGACTGCGTTCTGCTGCCCGACCTGGCCGACTCCGATGCTTTTAAAGCGTGGCTGCCCACTGTCAAGGGGAAATTTGTGATGACATCCATGCCGCAGCCCACGGGCCGGCCTGATTATAACTGGGCTGAGTTCGCTACCAAAGAAAGCTTCGATGCCATGAAGAAAGAACGGTCTGCCCTGCAGGCCGCCTGGAACAAGCGCATCGAGAAAACCGGATACGGCGCGCGGGAGCTGCCGCTGGCGCTGGAAAAAGCCGGTGCCGCGGGCATCGTCACCAGTCTCTGGTCAAATGGATTCGGCGTTGACAAAATATTCGGCGCACAAGCCAAAAAGATACCTACCGTCGATATAGCCCTTGAAGATTACGGGTTGCTTTGCCGTCTGGCCGAATCAGGACATACTCCCAGGCTAAGCATACGCGCGGAGTCGAAAGAAAAAGGTGTGGTACAAACTTTTAATACCATCGCCAGCATCAAAGGCACCGAAAAGCCCGATGAGTACGTGATCCTGTCGG
>JAKPBL010000095.1 GCA_029778965.1 Bacteroidota bacterium | reverse complement strand
CGGCGGCAGCGGCAACTTCGGATCAGACGGCGGCAACCCGCTGGCTTACCTGAATCCCAGCGATATCGCCAGCATGGACATCCTGAAAGACGCTTCGGCCACCGCCATTTACGGATCGCGCGGCGCCAACGGCGTTGTGATCATCAACACCAAAAGAGGAGCTACCGGCGATCCCACGCTGAATGTTATGTCGTCGGTGGGCGTTTCGAGCCTGTTGCGCAAACCGGCAGTGCTCTCTGCGAGCCAGTTCAGGGAAGCGATCAAGTTCTATACCCCCGGAGATGCCGCAACGGCCGATCTGGGCAGCGACGTGAATGCTTTTGACGCCATCACCCGGAAAGGCATTACCCAAAACCACGCCGTATCGGTAAGCGGCGGTACAGACCGCGGCCGCTACCGCTTGTCGCTGGGATACCTGAACCAGGACGGCATCATTAAAACCTCCAACCTGCAGAAATACACCGCCAACCTGAATACCAGCTTCAAGTTCCTGGAGAGCAAACGGCTGGGGCTGGATGTGAACCTGCTGTTTACCCAAACCAATGAAAAAATTGCCCCTATCGACGTAGGCGTGGGTTTCGAAGGCAACCTTATTTCGCAAGCCCTCAACTGGAACCCCACGCGACCCATGCGCGATAACAACGGTGATCTGACCTGGGTAAGCGCCAATGTGATCAATCCGCTGGCCACCATGCAGGCCTTTAAAGACCGGGCAACTGTCAATACCATTATCGCCAGCATTGCGCCGTCGTATAAGATCACCGACTTTCTGGAATACAAGCTGGCATACAGCCTTACCCGCCAAACCGGTATCAGAACCGGCATGTATGATCGCCTGCTTATTAACCCGTCCAGCAATGAAAAAGGACTGGCATTCGCCGGCAGCAATTCCAATACCGATCACCAGCTTACGCACACACTGAGCTTTAACAAGGAAATAGCCGACGATCTTAACCTGAATGCAGTGGCCGGCTATGAATACCTGAGCTATGATACCAGGTGGTATTCGTCTACCGGTACCGGCTTCACCAATGTGGGACTTGACTTCTATGATTACCTCGGCTATTCGGTAGCCTCTTCGAGGAGCATCAACTCCAACCACTCGCCCAAAAACGAGCTGCAATCGGTGTTTTTGCGGGTGGGCGCAAACTGGCACAACCGTTTCCTGCTTACCGGAACGGTAAGGAGAGACGGCTCTACCAAATTCGGCGTGAATAACAAATATGCCAATTTCCCATCGCTGGCATTTGCCTGGAATGCGGCGAATGAATCGTTCTTGCAGAACAGCGCCTTTAATACGCTCAAACTGCGCCTGGGCTGGGGTAAGACGGGTAACAGCGAATTCCCTTCGGGTGCATCGAGAGACCGTTATGCATTTGCCGTACAGAGCGTAAGCCAGGCCAACTTCGGCAACCCCGACCTGAAATGGGAGACCTCTTCCACTGCCAATGTGGGGATCGACTTCGGTTTGATCAGGAACCGTATCTGGGGTTCGGTCGACTATTTTCAGAAAACCACCAAAGACGCGCTGTTTGAGCGAAATATCGCCCAGCCGTCGCCCAGCGGAAGAATCTGGGTGAACCTCGACGGCGAAGTGGTTAACAAAGGGGTGGAAATAATGCTGAGCGGCGCCATCGTACAATCAGAGAAATGGAACTGGAACCTCACTGCCAATGCCACCTTCCTGAACAATAAGGTAAGCGGTCTTCCGGGTTTTTATGAAACCGCAACACTGCGTGGGCAGGGTTTCTCTAACGTAGTAGGGCAAAGAATGGTGAACGACCAGCCCCTTAACGTTTGGTATCTTGCCATCTTCGAAGGAATAGACCCGACAACCGGCATGAGCCAGTATCGTTCACGCGACGGTCATTCGGGTACCGATGTGGACCCCGCCACCAACAAGTTCTACGTGAACAGTCCCAACCCCAAAACCCTGCTGGGCTTTTCAACAGATGTATCTTACAAACGCTTCTCCGCCACACTGAACTTTAACGGCGCCTTTGGCCACTACCTGTTCAACAACACGCTGGCAACCGTGCTGGGTATCAGCAACCTGTCGGGCAAGAATATTTCACCTGAGTTTTTCAAGCCTGAGCTGAAAGAATCTGTGTCCAATTCTGCAGCGCCTTCCACCCGTTACCTGGAAAAAGGAAATTACATGAAGCTGGCCAACGCCACCCTCAACTACCGCGTGGGAAATATCGGCAAGGTGATCAAGAACATGAACATTTCCCTCACAGGCCAGAACCTTTTTGTTATTACAAAATATAAAGGATTTGACCCTGAAGTCAACACCGATGGCGGAACAAACGGAATCCCCTCGCTGGGCATCGAGTACATCCCGTACCCGTCGGCCCGCAGCTTCCTGCTCGGGGTAAATTTTTCTTTATAACCGTTCAATCAACTTACTATGAATAAGTACAAAAGAATTTCGGCAGTATTCATTATTTCGCTATTGTCTTTTTCCTGCACGAAGCTGAATGAAGAGCTGAGAAGCGACCTGGAAGAAGGCACCAGCGGTAGTGCCAACGCGGCTGAATTACTGATCAGCGCGTACTCAACGCTGAACACACCCTATCAGCAGGATCAACGGTGGTGCCTGCAGGAATTATCTTCAGACGAAGCCATTGCACCCACCAGGGGTGGCGACTGGGACGACAATGGTCGTCACCGGGCCATACACCTCCATACCTGGAATGCCGACAACGATTATATGAATGGTACATTCAACAGCCTGGGTACCGCCATCTATCAGTCGTCGAATGTATTGAGAAACAGCCCTTCCGCCCAGCAGGCGGCCGAGGCCCGCTTTATCAGGGCATTGGCTATGTTTGACGTCATCGATCTCTGGGGTATCGGCATTTTACGGGAGGACATGGATGATTTCAGGAAAGACCCGATTGTGATGACTGCCGAAGAAGGTATCAACTATGTTATTACCGAACTCAATGCCATCATCAATGACCTGCCGGCTTCCGGACCCGCCTATGTGGCCAGTAAGAATGCAGCCCGGGCCCTGCTGATGAAGGTGTACCTGAACAAAGGGGCCCTTTTAAAGAGAGAGTCACCCAGTTTTGCCGCCGAAGACATGAACAAGGTAATAGAACTGGCCAACCAGATAACCGGGTACACCCTATCCGCTCCCGGTCACTATTTCGACAATTTTGCGCCGAACAACGACGTAATATCTACCGAAAACATTTTTACGCTGTACAACAAGGAAGGCGACAGGGGCGGTGGCATGAGCCGCACTTACAATACCGTTGCGCACTACAACATGGATCCCGGTGGCTGGAACGGATGGGCCACACTGGGCAGCTTTTATGACAAATTCAGCACAGGCGATGAACGCCGCGGTATTAAATACACCTATCCGGCCGACAGCCGTCCCAACCCGGCGAATGCCGTTAATGTCGGATTCCTGGCGGGCCAGCAGTACAACCTTAAAACCGGAGCCGAGCTGATGGCCAGGAACCCCTCGAGCGCAAAGCTGATCTTCACCCACGACATTACGATCAGAACTTCCGGGAATACCCTGGAAACAGCCGGTATCAGGGTGATGAAATACGCGTATGACTATGCATCTCAGTCTGGGCAGAAAAACAACGACTGGGTTGTTTTCCGCTATGCCGACATATTGCTGATGAAAGCCGAAGCCATTTTGCGTGGTGGAACCGGAACGGCAGCCGATGCCCTCGCCATCGTAAACAGCATCCGCACCAACAGGGGTGTGTCTAATCTTACCTCGCTCAGCCTGGACGAGCTGCTCGACGAACGCGGCCGCGAACTGTACTGGGAAGGCTGGAGAAGGCAGGACCTGATCCGCTTCGGAAAATTCCTGGGCACCTGGGAAACCAAGCCAAACGCCGGCCAACCGAAAGAGCTGTTGTTTGCGATCCCCAGCCAACAGCTTTCTGTTAACCCGAGTCTTACGCAGAATCCCGGCTATTGATTTTTTGAAAAGACTTTTATCTGCCCAAACCGGCTTTCCGGTTTGGGCTTTTTCTTTGCTGGAAATCTCCCGATCAGCCGAATTTTCTTTTTAAGGCCTTCAGCTTGTCTTCGAACGACTCCTCTTTAGGCG
>JAKPBL010000080.1 GCA_029778965.1 Bacteroidota bacterium | reverse complement strand
TTCGCCAATGTGCGCATTAAAAACCAGGTATCGCCCAAAGAAGGCGGGTTCACCACGCATATACCTACAGGTGGCGTGATGACCGTGTACGATGCGGCGGTGCTGTATGCCCAAACGCAAACGCCGCTGATTGTGCTGGCCGGTAAAGAATATGGCAGCGGCTCCTCGCGCGACTGGGCGGCGAAGGGCACCAACCTGTTGGGCATAAAAGCGGTTATTGCCGAGAGCTACGAGCGCATTCACCGCAGCAACCTGGTGGGCATGGGTGTGATTCCCCTCGAATATATGCCCGGCGAAAATGCAGAGAGCCTGGGACTGACCGGCTACGAGGAATTTACGATCAACGGCATTGCCGATGCGCCGGCGCCGAACAAGGTGTTGACCGTGGAGGCGAAAAAAGACGATGGCAGCGTAGTGACATTCCAGGTTCGGTCGCGGCTCGACTCGGCCATTGAGATTGCGTATTATGAGAACGGTGGGATATTGCAGTATATGTTGCGGGCATTTTTGAAGGAATAATCCTGCGGTGCAGTTGGCTGCGCCATGAATCGGAAGGCAATATAAATGGTTGCTTAAACGAACACCTGGTGTACGGAAACGTACAGTATAAACTTATGTAAAATGGTCAATTGATTGACCGACAGGTTGTTTTCCAATGGCACAATCATTGGTTGCTTGCAACGAACAATTTCTCAGCCAACAATCGCCCTAACATGTTCAAAAAGTATATGGTAACTGCCTGGCGCAATTTGACCAGGAATCGCTCTTTTTCGATTATCAATATTTCAGGTCTGGCCATCGGTATGGCTGCGACCATGCTGATAACGCTGTGGATTCAGAACGAACTGACCTTTGACCGGGCCTACACCCATACAGATCGCCTGTACCAGGTATTCTCCCGGGAAGCCGGTAACGGAAAGGCATCTGCCTGGTCGAGCACACCCGACCCGCTGGCTCCCGCATTAAAAGCCAAGTATGCAGATATTGAAGAGGCGGTGCGGGTATTTGAAAGCGAAGCACTCGTTACCGTAAACGAAAAGCATATCAAATCCACCGGTGTTTTTGCCGATCCCGGCTTTATTTCCATGTTTGATTTTCCGGTATTGAAGGGGTCGCCTGTATTACAAGAGGTGAATTATATTGTGTTGACGGAAGGCCTTGCGTTGAGGCTATTCGGTACGACAGATGTAATCGGGAAGTCGGTGCGGGTGGATACAGCCGATCATTTCATCGTTTCTGCCGTACTTCGGAAACTGCCTTCCAATACCCGGTTCCGCTTCGAGTATGTGCTTCCTTCAGCCTATGCTGAAAAATTATATGGCAAAAGCGAAAGCTGGACCGGTTACAATGTGAAGACCTATGTATTGCTGAAGAAAGGCGTCAATGCCGACGCTGTCAATGAAAAGATCAAATATGTTGCCTATGATCACCTTGACAGGGAAGACCAGGAAGCCGGGTTGACGAATTTTCTATACCCGGCTAAACGCTGGCATTTATATGACAAGTCTGAAAACGGGCAAATGGTCGGCGGACAAATTGAGCGGGTTAAGTTGTTTGGATGGATTGCGGCGCTGATCATTTTGATCGCCTGTATTAATTTTACCAATCTCAGCACTGCGCGCAGCGAGAAAAGGGCCCGGGAAGTGGGAGTAAGAAAGGTGATCGGCGCAAACAGAAATTCGCTGATCGTGCAGTTCATTGCCGAAAGTGTTGTGCTTGCCTTCATTGCAGGGCTGGTCGCTATTGCGTTGGCTCATTTTTCCCTTCCCTGGTACAACCAGTTGTTGCATACTGATTTCAGTCTCTCATATCACCTGCCGGCGTTTTGGCTGAGCTGGATGGCTTTTGTTTTGATAACCGGCCTTCTCGCCGGAAGCTATCCTGCGTTTTTCCTTTCTTCTTTCAATGCGGCCGTTGTGCTGAAAGGCGGGTACCGGTTCAGCGGAAGACGAATAACGCCGAGAAAAGCGCTGGTAGTGCTTCAATTCACATTTGCCGTTACGCTTATCATATCGACCCTTATCATTCGTAAACAGATAAGGTATGCCGAAGAAAGAGACACCGGTTTTGATAAAGGCCGGTTGGTGTTTTCTCCGCTTACCGACGAGACCAGGAAACATTACAGCGCCTTAAAGCAAGACCTGCTGAACAGTGGGGCAGTAACAGCGGTTACCCGCTCACTGGTGCCGGTCAGCGCCGACTGGACCAGCAATATGTGGGGCTATCAATGGCCGGGCAGTACGCCCGACGACAGCCGAAAAATATTCGATGCATTCAGCACTGATGCAGATTTTGTCAAAACATTGGGAACAAAGCTGGTTGCAGGG
>JAKPBL010000050.1 GCA_029778965.1 Bacteroidota bacterium | reverse complement strand
GTGCCACATACACCTGTCCCGTTGCAAAAGCGGCGCCCGCATCAACCACGGCCGACTCGAAGGTGAGTCCCTGGCTTTTGTGAATGGTAATGGCCCAGGCCAGCCGCAGCGGAAATTGTGTAAAGCTGCCCAGCTCTTCTTCTTCAATCTCATCTTTATCGGCATTGAAACGGAAACGGATATTCCGCCAGGTTTCTTTTTCAAGCGAGAGGTGTTTTTCCTGGTCGGGGAAAGCGATCTCGACCGTATCGGTCGACAAAGACACCACCTGGCCGATCTTTCCATTGTAATACCTACGTTCTTCGGTGCGGTCGTTGCGGATGATCATTACCTGCGCGCCCGGTTTCAGTTCGAGCAGTGCATCCGCGGGATAGGCTTTCTCCTGGAAATCGCCCGTTGTAGCTGACGGGTATTCTTTTATGGCACCAGGCAGATCGGCCAGCGCCTGTTTGTTGATGGCATCGGCGCGGCGCACATGGGTGGTAAGTATTATGGGGGAAGGCTTTTCTTCATGCGCACCAGCCGGTACCGCGCCGCCGGCCGCCGGCGTTTGCAGCAACCGGCTGTTCAGCAGGGCGAGGTCTTCCGCATCGGCGATGCCATGCCGCACCTTATTGAGGATGTCGATGAAAAGCGTTTCCTTTTGCCGGTAGATCTGCTGCAACTCGATCTGTTGCAACTGGCATTCTTTGAATACCTGCGCATCGAAAAAATAGGGGCTGGCATAATATTGGTTCAAAAAATGCCATTCCTGTTCGTGTACCACGGGTGGTAACTGGAAAAGATCACCAATCAGCAATACCTGCAGGCCACCGAATGCCGTTCTCGGTTTGCGCCGCACCTGCCGCAATACGGCATCGATGGCGTCAAGCATATCGGCGCGCAGCATGCTCACTTCATCGATTACCAGCAGCTCCAGCTCTTCCATCAGTTTGCGCTTCGACTCTGCCAGCCGGAGATTACCAAGAAAGGTTTGTTTATTGTGAAAAAGGTGCTGGCCGCTTTCGGGCAAGTCGATACCGGGTACAAAAGCGCCCATGGGCAACTGGAAAAAGGTATGGGCCGTAACGCCGCCTGCATTGATGGCGGCAACGCCGGTGGGCGCCACTACGACCATTTTCTTCCGGCTGTTTCGCCGGATATATTGCAGAAAAGTGGTTTTGCCGGTGCCAGCCTTTCCCGTCAGAAAAAGATGCTGGCTGGAATGCATTACCAGCCTCGACGCGAGGTCGAACAATTTGTTTTCTTTGTCTGTATTCATCATCTGCCCTAAATCTACGGATACCCTGGTTTTCTTTTCATTATGCGCGGCTTACGCCGGTTGCAGGCTATTTGCACAGCGCCGCTTTTACACAAACATCGGCAATGTGGCTGTCATTACCGTATAGCAACCGCCTGGTACGAAAACTACCGTGATTTCACCCTTGTTATGGCCATTCCGCCCGGGTAGATTTGAATCAAAAATGAACATGTGCTGTTTGTATTGTACGCGGCCGCTGAAAGGCCGCTCATCGAAAAAGTTCTGCGGCGACAGTTGCAGGAGTGCCTGGCACTACCGGCAGAAAGCCGACAGGGCCAACCCGGTAAACATGGTTAACGAACAACTGCTACAGAACCGGCGGATCTTAAACCGGCTAATGCCGCCGGACGCCGCCTACAGTATTACCGGGAGAAACGAATTGCTGCACCAGGGGTTTCAGTTCCAGTTCCACACTGAATCACACTTTGATGACCGCGGTCTCTGTTTTCATTTCTGTTATGAGTTCTGCTATGCACCCCTCGACGAACACCGTTTCCAGTTGATCCGGCTGCCGCCGGGCAGGGTTCCGGGCTATGGCGAAACATGAAAATAAAAATCTCCACCGGGTGTTGCCTCATCGCCGTAGCCAACCAAATATCTATTATGCCTGGTCTCTACTAGATTGATGGTAAAGCCGGCTTTAGTACAAGGATCGCCTTCCCTGAAGACATTCGCCGAGTTGGAAAATGCCACTATATACAGCCCTGAAGTTTTTGGTTTTACCCTCAACTCAAAAACATATCTTCCATTAGATTCTGTGAAGCGATAATCTCGCCGTTCAGTGGAGTCGATAGGTTTTACAGGCGACCCTTTTATTAAGTTATAACTCAATTGATTAGCCGCTTTGACCATTGTCATTTCGGTGGAATCATATTTTCCAAATGATATTGAGCTGCCCAAATTCCTGGCATCGCTATAGTCAATTTCTTTTCCCGAAGCCAGATCAAAGAAAGTCGTCGAGCAGTCGACTGTAAAGGTTATTTCATCCCCCAGCTTAATGGAATCCATGTCCGGTCTTGCCCTGAACGGCAGTTCAAACGCATAGACCGTTGCCGCACAATCCCCGCCAATGGTTTTTACGCAAGATGAACTACACAGAAAAGAACCACCTAGTACCCAAAATATTTTCTTTAAGGTATGCTTAGTATCCATAGTAGGTAAACAGATAATTTACGCCAGTCGCTTGACTGTTGCCGTTCTCCGACAGCAGCCTTGTTTTGTATGCCGGCAAAGTTATGATGTCCGCGTCAAGCGCATTGAAAAACTGTTGGTTGGTGTACCCGAAAACATAGTCATCCATCAGAAATCTAACAGGAGGCGTGTTTTTGTCATTCCGATTGTCTAACAAGTCATAGAACAGCCCCTGCGGTATCCAATTAAAAACATCATCCGTTGAAGCGGGATCGAAATATTCCAGTAAATTAAGATTGCTACTACTTAGCGGAGCGGGATAGTTAGCGGAATAATTCTTACCCTGCTCTCTAAAATCATGCGCATTAGCGCCGTATTTCCGGTAGCAGAGATAATGGCCCATATAATAGGCCCAGCTTTCGCCGACCGCGATAATGGGGGCATCCGCTGAAGTCTTTGCGCCATAAGGAGACTTCGAACCGTTATAGTTATCGATGATTTGCGCCACCTCCGACCGGACAAACTGGTCGAACCAGGCACCGCCCACTTTGTTATAATGCGCTGCATGGGTGAGTTCGTGGTAGCCTACTTCCGCCATCTGGTCGGAGGATTTGGTGGTGGAGTTTGCGCCATATTTCAGGATCATGTCCGCCCTGCCCGTTAGAACGGCTGCAATTAAATTCACATCACTGATGGAATAATTGAGGTTGGCGAAAGGAATAAGAACCTGTTTCCAGTAGGTCGTACTCACGGCAGCAGCCGTTCTTTTGTTGAACATTGGCGTGGCGCTGCCCCCGCTTCCGTTTGAAGTAATGATCACCATACCGCTCGGCGGTGCGCCGATGCCGTCGGCGGGTGCCCGGTCATTGATATATTCCTGCACCATATTGTGGGTGGTCGCCGCCGCCCAATGCAACGAACCTCTTTTCTTGACGTCGTTGTTGTCATCCACATTCTTAATAATGTTATTGACATTTCCCCTAAAGCGTCCCCAGTTGATCTTCGTAGGAAAAAGCATCTGGTAACCTCTTTCCTTCAACATGGGGTTAACCATCGCGTTGTCGTTCTTGAACTTGATCAGGAGCGTGAACTTATTGCGGAAGCTTTTGGTAAAATGATAATTACCGTTATTGTCAGTATAGGTTCTGTCCACTTTCAGGAATCGGCGGGCGACAAGTCTGGCCTTCCTGGCACCAACCTTGTTGTTGAACACATCATCCGTCACGGTGATCTGTCCACCCGGAATCCTGGTCGGCGGAACTGGAGGCAACGGCGTGGCGCACGGTTCGACGTTGCAATATGTGCGGCATTCGCAGGTCATATCGTAAGGTGATCCCGTGCAGTCACATACCGGAACACTGTTCGGGGTCACGCCTTTGGCCAGACTCTGGCTTACACCGCCACCCGTACAGGTTGCTGTATCGGGACTATTCCCGGTGAGGCGAAAGGCTTCGTTCTCTATCCTGTAGTCATCCGGCACATGGATGGTTTGCAATAATTCATTGGTGATACCCGATGGTGGAACAAAGCCTACGTCAACTACCGCGTATAACCAGGGAATTTGTTCGCCCGTAGTGGTGCCGTCGTTATAATAACCCCCCTCCTGCACCAGCTCATAGTCGAGCGGGTAATCAAATAAATCAATGTCCAGCTTGCTCAATACCGCGACCTGATCGTACCCCGTCGGTTTGAAGCGCATGTATTTTTTATTGGCCACCACGCCCGAGTTCGATCCGGTGAGGTTCAAATAGGCTTGCCGCATATTCGTTAATGAATAAGGAGTGCCGAGCAGTTTCGCTCCCAGTATGGTTTGCTTCAACAGTGTGTCATAGCGATTGGGGTCTTCCGCGTCTTCCCAGCAATACCCCGTCGTGCCCGTCGAGGCGAGTGTGGCGGAACTTGCGGATGACGACAACATGGCGCCTTGCAGTTCGGCTTCATTCGACGTGAATGATTTTTTACAAGAAAATAAAACGACGGTTAATACTGCGGCAACGCAGATGGTGCGGAGGCATAAAGGTTTGTACATATAGGAAGTAGGTTTGAAAAGAAAAGCTATGCATTCCGTTTCAAATAAATCTTTTTGCCATGACGTTTTTTGCAAAGAATACTAAATCATTGCAAGTCCTTCTCAAAAATGGAGTGGGCGAAAAAATCGAACTGAAAGAAAATAACCATCCAACTTAATGGCGTAGAGATAACCAAGAAGATCAACGCGATTTGTTTGGTCTAAGAAAAAAGCGATTACGAATTTACTTCGTAACCGCTTCATTTTGAACGTGGTGTGGGCCGGAATCGAACCGGCGACACAAGGATTTTCAGTCCTTTGCTCTACCAACTGAGCTACCGCACCGGGCACCTGTATTACCAACAGGAGCGCAAAAATAGGGGAAGATTTCCAATTTCCTGCATTAAACGGAGATTTTTCGGTTGCGATAATACTGCGGTTATAGGTGGGAAAGCCAGCGTCCTTGCAAAAACTCCTTATATCGAGCATCACATTCCGTATTGCGCCAAGAACTTAATCCGCATAATCTTCAACTGTTCCCAGGTGAAATTGCTGTCCGCCATCTCTTCCTGGGCCACTTGCAGGCTGCTGGTTTCGCAGCCTTTGAAATATTCCAGGATCTCTTCCTGCTCGTATTCATCTAGCATTTCGTCGATGGCATAATCCAGGTTCAGCTTGGTTCCGCTGGCAGCAATGGTTTCCATTTCTTCCAGCAGGTTGTCCAGCCGCAGTTCTTTGTTTTTGGCAATGGTTTCGAGCGGTATCCGCTTATCGGTGTTCTGTATGATATATACCTTCAGGCCGCTTTTGTTCACCACGCTTTTCATCACGAAGTCATCGGGCTTTTCGATATTGTTCTCTTCTACATACCGGGCAATCAGCTCCACAAACGGCTTTCCATAACGCAACGCCTTTCCCTTGCTTACGCCCTGGCATTTGTCGAGATCTGCTACCGTGGTAGGGTATAGGGTCGCCATGTCTTGCAGGGAGGTTTCGAGAAATATCACGAACGGCGGCAAGCCTTTCTTTTTGGCTTCTTTCTGGCGCAGCTCTTTGAGCATCTCGAACAGCTTCTCGTCTGTTGCCGAGGCATTGTTATCGCCCGCATCGGCGCCCTCTTCTTCTTCGTCGGCGCCCTCTTCAAAAATGTTGTTGAGCACGATTTTGAACGACCGTGGCTTTTTGAGAAACGCCTCGCCCGCTTTCGTGAGCTTCAACAGGCCGTATTCTTCGATGTCTTTGTTCAGCAGGCCGGCCAGCAGCAGTTGCCTGATCAGCGAACTCCAGTAATGATCGGGCTGGTCTTTGCCGATGCCGAAATGCACCGAGCTGTCGTGGCGGTACATTTTATTCGATGGGGTTAATCGCCCGGTCAGGATATTCACCACGTAATCGGTATTGAAACGTCCTTCAAGGTATTTCACCAGCTTCATCACTTTCACCGCGTCGTCTTTCGCTTCCACCTGCTCTTTCGGATGGCGGCAGTTATCGCATTGCCCGCAGTTTTCCTGGTTCCATTCTTCGCCGAAATAACTCAGCAGCATTTTCCGCCGGCACACCCCGCTTTCGGCATAAGCCACGGTTTCGTTGATGAGCTGTGCGCCCACTTCACGTTCGCTAAGCGGCTTATCGCGCATCAGGTGTTCCAGCTTAGCCACATCTTTGTGCGAATAGTAGAGAATACAGTTCCCTTCCAGCCCGTCGCGGCCGGCCCGCCCGGTTTCCTGGTAATAGTTCTCGATGCTTTTCGGGATATTATAATGGATCACAAACCGCACGTCGGGCTTGTCGATGCCCATGCCAAACGCGATGGTGGCCACGATCACCTGGGTATCTTCATTAAGGAACTTATCCTGCCGCTCGGCCCGCAGTTTGCTGTCGAGCCCCGCATGATAAGCCACCGCCTTGATGCCATTGGCCACCAGCAGATCGGCCAGCTCTTCGGTCGTTTTGCGGTTCAGGGTATAGATGATGCCGCTCTTGCCCTTGTTCTGCACAATATAACGCACCATGTTGCGAATGGTCTGCTCTTTATTGAGCTTTGGCAGGATCTCGTAATACAGGTTCTCCCGGTTAAAGGAGGAGATGAATATCTGCGGGTCGCGCAGCTCCAGGTTTTTTACGATATCGCTCTGCACTTTGGGCGTAGCCGTTGCGGTAAGCGCGATGACGGGTGCCGAAGCATTGATCTGGTCCATCATTTCACGCAGGCGGCGGTATTCAGGCCTGAAGTCGTGGCCCCATTCCGAAATACAGTGGGCCTCGTCAACCGCAAAAAAAGAAATTTCCAGGTCGCTGAAGATGCTGAGGTTTTCTGCCTTGGTGAGCGTTTCCGGCGCCACATACAGCATTTTAGTGCGGCCCGCCTGCAGGTCGTCATGCACCTCGCGGGTTTCTTTACGGGTTAAGGTGGAATTGAGAAAATGAGCCACATCATCTTTGCTGCTGTAGCTGCGCACCAGGTCGACCTGGTTTTTCATCAGCGCTATCAGCGGAGACACAATAATGGCCACTCCCGGCATCAGCATGGCCGGAAGCTGGTAGCAAAGACTTTTGCCGCCACCGGTGGGCATGATAACAAAGGTATCGCGACCGCCCATAATCGACCGGATGATCTCCTCCTGCCGGCCCTTGAACTGGGAAAAGCCGAAATGGGCCTGCAATGCCCCGGCCAGGTCGGATGGGGCCTTTTTTCCGGTTGAGGTAACCGCCTTTTTGGCGGCAGCGCCCCGGTTTTCTACGGGAGCAGTTGTTGTTGCGGACTTTTTGGTGGTAACGGTTTTCGCGGACTTCCTAGTTGTTGCCATGGAGACATATTTTCTGACGCACGTACAAGCAATCCCTTTTAAGGTACCAAAAAAGAACGATCCGGAGACAGAAACCGGTCATCCGCTTTTTTTGGCGGACGGCGAATTTACTCAAAAACCGGCGTTCTCTCACTTCCGGACTGTTAATATAGCTTTTAAAGTTAGCTTTGCCGGTCAACATGAACAGCACCCAGATACTGGATACTGCCCGGCAAACCATTCGCCTGGAGGCTGATGCCCTGGCCGCCCTTTTACCCGGCATTGACCAGGGTTTCGCCGATGCGGTGGAGGCCATCCGGCTGTCGCGGGGCCGCCTGGTGGTAAGCGGAATAGGCAAAAGCGCCATTGTAGCCCAAAAAATCGTAGCCACCCTGAACTCTACCGGCACACCGGCCCTTTATATGCATGCGGCCGATGCCATACATGGCGACCTGGGCATGGTGCAGCGCGACGATGTGGTCATGATCATCAGCAAAAGCGGGGAAAGCCCCGAAGTCAAATACCTGGTTCCGCTGGTCAAAGGGTTCGGCAATAAACTGGTGGCGATGGTCGGCAATTTGCAGTCTTTCCTCGCCAGGCAGGCTGATTTTGTGCTGAACACAACCGTAAGCCGGGAAGCCTGCCCCAATAACCTGGCGCCCACCAGCTCTACCACGGCGCAAATGGTGATGGGCGATGCGCTGGCAGTTTGTCTGATGGAGATCAGCGGTTTTAACGGACAGGATTTTGCCAAATTTCACCCGGGCGGCAACCTGGGGAAAAAATTATACATGCGGGTGCGCGACCTCTATGTGAACAATGAAAAGCCCCGCGTGCCGCCATCCGCCCCGCTCAAGGAAGTGATTATATCGATCAGTAAAAGCCGGTTGGGCATCACCGTGGTTTGCAACGACGACGAAAAAGTGCTGGGCGTGATTACCGACGGCGATCTGCGCCGCATGCTGGAAAAGGAAGCATCGCTCACCGCAGTCAATGCCGCCGCCATTATGAGCAGTCCGCCGAAAACAGCCGGTCCCGACGAACTGGCAGTACACGCGCTCGATACATTAAAAAGGCATGATATTACCCAACTGGTAGTGGTGGAAGAAAACAATCACTACCTCGGTGTGTTACATTTGCACGATTTAATCAAAGAGGGTCTTTTATAATGAACCAGCATTACTATGTTGCCATCATGGCCGGAGGAATCGGAAGCAGGTTCTGGCCGATGAGCCGTACCAACTATCCGAAGCAATTTCTCGATATCCTCAATACAGGGAAAACGCTGATACAATGGACCTACGAGCGTTATGCCGGCTTTATTCCGAAAGAAAACATCTTCGTTGTAACGTCGAACGAATATACCGGCATCGTGCAGGAGCAATTACCCGACCTGCCGGCAGAAAACATCCTCGGCGAGCCGTCGCGCAAAAACACGGCGCCCTGCATCGCCTATATTTCTTTCAAGCTGATGCAGAAAGATCCGCAAGCCTGCCTGGTGGTAGCGCCTTCCGATCACCTGATTCTCGATAACATCGCCTTTAAAAAAGTGAGCCTCGAAGCGCTCCGCTTCGTTCACAAGCACAACGCGTTTATTACACTCGGCATCAAGCCTACGCATCCCAATACCGGTTACGGGTATATCCAGTTTGAGCAGCACGCCGTATCTGACAACGTGTACAAGGTGAAAACCTTCACTGAAAAGCCAAACCTGGAGCTGGCAAAAACTTTCGTAAGCAGCGGCGAATTCTTATGGAATGCAGGCATTTTCGTTTGGCAGGTGAAAAATATACTGTCGGCTTTTGAGCGGTACCTGCCCGAAATCCACGAGCTGTTCAATGCCGAAAAGGAACACTTCAATACAGCCGGCGAAAGGCAGGCGCTGGAGGAGATCTATCCGCAGTGTACCAATATCTCGATCGATTTCGGCGTGATGGAAAAAGCAGATAATGTGTACGTAATACCCTCTTCATTCGGCTGGAGCGACCTGGGTACCTGGAACAGCGCCTATGATAACTTCGACAAAGATTACCTGGAAAACGCCGTTGCCGGCAACAATGTGATCGTAATCGATGCCACCCGTTGCATGGTGCATGTGCCCGATGAAAAGCTGGTACTGCTGCAGGGGCTCGACGATTTTATTGTGGTAGACACCAAAGATGTGCTGCTCGTATGCCGGAAATCGAAAGAGCAGGAAATCAAGAATTTCGTTACTGAAGTGAAAAGAAAAAAAGGCGAACGGTTTCTGTAACCGGCTGTAAACTTTTTGTCATGCCTGCAAAAAATTGCCGGGCATACTATTTTTACCAGTAATATTGTAGTTACCCCATCGGTCATTACCGATAACCCTGCTGCCAAAACCGTTCTGCTGCTTTTATAAAATTGGCCGTAATGACAAGGTATAATTATTCTTCAGGCGCACCCTGGGAGGACAAAGTCGGGTATAGCCGCGCCGTTAAAGTAGGAAACATCATCGAAGTAACAGGAACCGTTGCTTTGAACGAGCTGAACCAGGTTGTCGGCGTGGGCGATGCCTATGCCCAAACCAGGTTTATACTGGAAAAAATTGGAAAAGTGCTGGAATCTGCCGGTTCGGGCGTCAAAGATATTGTTCGCACCAGGATGTTCGTAACCGATATAAGCCGCTGGGAAGAATATGGCCGTGCACACGGAGAAGTGTTTCACGATATTAAGCCCTGTACCACCATGGTGGAGGTAAAGGCGCTTATCGGGCCCGAATACCTGGTCGAAATAGAAGCAACCGCAATCATTAACAGTTAATTTTCAAGAGACTTTTCCGCATGCAGAAACAGGTAACTTATTTTGACAATCTGGTGGAATCTTTCAAAAACGCCGCATCCAGCCTGGAACCGCAATCACCGCATTTTGACCTGCGCCGCTTTGAAGAAATACCGAATGTAATCCAGGACAACGCGGGCAATCCCTTTCGCCTCAATGCTTTTGTTATCGGTCTTGTGACCGGTGGCAGTTTCGACCTTAGTATTTCCAACCAGCTATACAAAATCGAAAAAGGCGCGTTGTATTTCACTTCGCCCTGGCACATCCGCCAGTATGCATCGGTGCATGACTGGAAGGGGTACCTCCTGTTCTTTTCGCCCGATTTTATTTTCCAATACCCCCAGGGTGAGTATATTTTCCGGGAGTTCCGTTTTTTTCATACCGAAAACGGCGTGGTGGTTACGCCCAACGAAGCGCAATCGAAAAAGCTGCTGGCCGACCTCGACCAGATGTATTCCCTGCTGCACAGTGATCATCCCGAGCGCCTCAAAATGCTCTATCATTACCTCAATATATTCCTGTACGACTGCAAAGCGATGTTTGTCGCCGATGCACCGGCGCCCGGCAATGGCAGGGAAACCACCCTCAACAATTTCCTGCATTCGCTGAACAACTATTTTATAGAGCTCAATAAAGGCAAAAAAGACAAGGCGCTGACCCTGAAATATGTGGCCAATGAAATGCACCTTCATCCTACCTATCTCAGCAACCTGCTGAAGCAGCAAACGGGTAAAACCGCTGCGCAACTGGTGCGTGAGCGGCTGATCCTCGAAGCGCAGTCGTTGCTGAAGAATACCGATATGACGGTGGCCGAAGTGGCTTACTACCTGCATTTTAAAGACAACTCGAATTTTGCCAAGTTCTTCCGGCACCAGGTAGGCCTGAGCCCGTCGGACTACCGCGAGCAAGCGCGCCGCTCCGCATCCTGATGCCTATTTTTGCGCGATGACAGTAATACCGGAAGTACCAGACAAGTTGCCCTTTGCCGGAACCACTATTTTCACCACCATGAGTGCGCTGGCAGCGGAAACAGGGGCGGTGAACCTGGGGCAGGGATTCCCCGATTTTCCGATGAGCGCAGCCTTGTCTGACCTGGTTGCCGATGCCATGCGTGCACAATACAACCAATATGCGCCCATGGCGGGATGGCTGCCACTGCGCGAGGCCATTGCCACGAAAATCGAACTGCTGTATGGTTGCCGGCCCGACCCGGTAACAGACATTACCGTTACCCCCGGCGGCACTTATGCCATTTACACCGCACTCACCACATTATTGCAGCCGGGCGACGAGGTCATTGTTTTTGAGCCTGCCTACGACTCATATGTGCCTAACATCATAGTGAATGGCGCAAGGCCGGTGCTGATCCCGCTTACCGGCGAATTCAGGATCCCCTGGAGCGAGGTAGAACGGCAGGTCACCAGCCGCACCCGCGCCATCGTTATCAACTCACCACATAACCCCACCGGCTCGGTATTGCATCCCGATGACATCGAAGCACTCACCGCACTGATACATAAGCACCCCCTGTTCATTATCAGCGACGAAGTGTACGAGCACCTCGTTTTCGACGGCATACCCCACCTGTCTTTATTGCGTTACCCGGCCCTGCGCGAGCGGGCGTTTGTTTGTTTCTCATTCGGTAAAACGTACCACTGCACGGGCTGGAAGATCGGCTATGCCGTAGCGCCCGAAAAGATGACGACGCCGTTCCGGAAAATTCACCAGTACAATTGTTTCAGTTGCCATACGCCGGTGCAGGTGGCCCTGGCGCAATACCTCGAAACGCGCGATGCTTACCTGCAACTGGGCGCTTTTATGCAGCAAAAGCGGGATTATTTTATTTCATTGCTGCAATCCAGCCGGTTCGATCTGCTGCCGTCGTCGGGCAGTTATTTTGTATGCGCCCGCTATAACAAGATCAGCGAGCTGGACGATGCCGCTTTTGCCACCTGGCTTACCCGCCGGCACGGTGTGGCCACCATTCCCCTGTCGGCTTTCTACCAGCAAAAAACCGACAGCGGGCTTATCCGGTTTTGCTTCGCCAAAAAAGAATCAACCCTTGAAAAGGCAGCCCGGCAACTCTGTGCCGTGTAAATTTGACGTATGAATCGTTTGGTGAAAGCGTACCAACGTGGTAATGGCTACCTGAAAAAAAGGCTGAACCCGTTGCAATTCATGATGTATACCGCGGTAATCGCCGGACTTATTGCCGGGCTGGCATCGGTGCTGCTGAAAACCCTGGTACATTTCCTGGTAGAGTGGATCAAACGGCCGGGCAAGGCTGATCTGCTGTACCTTCTTTTCCCCACGATCGGATTGTTGCTCAGCGTATTTATCATTCGCCGGTTTTTCAACGGAATACTGGAAAGAGGGGTGGGAATGGTGTTGCGTGCCATCGCGGGCAAAGCCGCCTATATTCCCCTGTCAGACACCTATAAGCACATCATTACCAGTGCAGTAACGGTTGGCCTGGGTGGATCGGCCGGCCTGGAAGCGCCCATCGTAGCCACCGGTGCGGCGATCGGTTCCAATACGGCGCGTCTGAACGGGATGGAGTACCGGGAACGGACCCTGCTCGTGGCCTGTGGCGCCGCCGCAGGCATTTCCGCGGTGTTCAACGCCCCCATCGCGGGGATGATCTTTGCCATCGAGGTGCTGCTGACGGAAACAGTGGTCAGCTATTTCATTCCCCTCATGATCGCCTCTGTAACAGGGGCCCTTTGTTCCAAGATCATTTTGCAGGAAGATACCATGTTCAACTTCCGGCTGCAGGAGGCTTTCGACTATCACAATGTTCCGTTCTATGTGGTGCTTGGCTTTGCCGCCGGTTTCATTT
>JAKPBL010000039.1 GCA_029778965.1 Bacteroidota bacterium | reverse complement strand
CACCAATGCCGGCTACCTGGTAAGCGCGCTGAATCTGCTGAATGAATCGGAGATCCAGTACAGAACGGCGCGTAACAAAAAACTGCAGGTGGAGCTGACACTGATCAAACTCTGTTACCTGAAACAAGCCGTAGAACTGGCGGCGGATAACACCGTGCAAAAATTAACGGAAGCACGCCCGCTGAATTTTCGCATACTCCCCCCCGTTAGAATAAAGGAAAAAGAAGCGGTGGCACAGCCCGTACAACCCACGGCGCAACCGGCTGCCCAACCGGCGCCCGAGGCGCCGGCCGCCAGGCTAACAGTAGACGAGCAGTTGATGAAAACCAAGGCCCAGCCTTCGAAGTTGAGCCTCCAAAATATCAGGCAGCAGGTGAACGCCCATGAGCGGGGAAAACAGGCCGGCACGACCATTGACCTGAACGACAAATTGCTGCACGAAGCCTGGAAGCAATTCACCGGCAGGCTGATCGACGCCAAGAACCCGGCGCAGCAAAGCTTTGAAATGGCCGAATTGCGCATCAGCGACCACCAGACCTTTACCATCGTAACGCCCAATAGCCTGCAGCAAAAATTCATCGAATCCGAACGTATTCCGCTCGGTGAGTTTTTGCAGGCGCATTTTAACAACCGCTACCTCAGCTTCCAGGTTATCGTTGAACAACGCGAAGACCTGCTGCCCAAAGCAGAGGCGCCGCTCAATTCGAAAGAACGTTTTCAGCAACTGGCCGAACAATACCCGCTGGTAAAAGACCTGAAAGACAAACTCAGGCTCGAGCTTGACTATTGACCAGCTCCGCCTGCGTTTCCAGCATATTCCTGAAAGCAAGTACCCGGCTGCGCTCCAGCAGTTCCTGCACATTGTCCAATACGTCGGCCAGCTTGCCGAAAGCATCGCTGTTAAAGGAATCATTGAACAGGTACACCGGGTCGGCGGCGAGAAATGCATTTACCTCGGCACGAACGGCTTCATTACCCGCCAGCCAACCCGCTTCGCCGATGGCCGACAACAGTTTTTTCAGTGCAGGCACCAATACATTTTCCAGGTGACCGGTAAGCTCGCCCGCTTTTTCAACGCTGAGATCGCCGGCTTCCCGCATGGGCGCCAGCAAACTGTGGATATTATTGGCCGCTTCGGCAAAAGCCCTGCTGAAATCACTTACCTGGCACAGGCGCCGGAAACGTTGCCGCAGCTCCACTGTATGGTCTGACTGCATCGCCAGCCACCAGGTATATTGCATAAACAGCAGGTCGAAACGTTCCATGGCGTGCTGCCAGCCTTCTGCTTCCACTTTAATGCGCTTCGCTATCTCATCGGCGTCGGAGTGGTGGTACCTGATGCCGGCGAACTCGAAATATTCCGCATCGATTTCCTGCCGCGCGATGGCACCCAGTATCGCCTGGTCGTCGATGGCCGCCCTGATCTTATGAACCAGCGAGGCCTGCCGGTCGTCCATCGCCGGCGCCTCGGTAACCGGGATATCGGTCATCCACTGGCTTTCAGTCAGGGTCGACAAAAAACGGTGGTCGAAACAACCGTTGAAAACGGCTGGCATGCGCACCGACCAGCGGTCGGCTTCCAGCCGCCGGTTTACCTGGTCGGTATCGAGCCATTCCTTCCCCTGCCAGTCAATATCTGCCTGCTCATATACGAAACGGGTGAGCTGCTCCTGCAACTGGCCCGGTTTGCTGAATAATGCCCACGAGGAGGCCGTATCGGGCGTAACATTGGCAGCAAGTGCCCGCAGTTGCGCCGTACGCTCTTCGGTAGCGGGATGCGACGCCCACTGGTCTTTATACCTCACCCGGCGATACCGGTCGTGCACCTCTTCGGCGGGGGTATTTCCCATCAGGTAGCCCTGCGCGCCGTAAAAGTTGCGCGTCAGCAAACCTTCTTTCAGCCAACGATTGCTGCCCGACAGCACTTCGTCGTAACAGGCGCCGGCCAGCGATAATTTTTCGAGGGCGCTGGCCAGGTTATTGCCGCCGCAAACCGCGGCAGCTACTGCATCGGCATGAAATTCCATTTCGCGCGACAGCCGCATATATCCCTTATTCACATACCCGTACATAGCGCGCAGCACCCATTGAATGGCCTGTACAACACGCACGGTAATAGTAGCGAAGAAAGCAAAATAGCTGCTGATGTCAGCCCAGCCTTTCAGGAAATTCGCATAGCCGTCGTTGTCGTACAGCATATTGTAGATGACCCGGTTCACCTGGTACACAAAGCTGCCCAGGCGCATGCTGCGTTGCGAGAAGTGGCCGAACTCATGCGCGATCACCGCCCTTAGCTCGCCCTTGTTCACTGCATTGACCAATCCCAGGCCGATCACCAGGTTCTTCCTCGCCGGCAGGAACAGGCTCCAGAAGCTGGAATCGTAGAATACGCTTGCGTTTACATCGGGCGACAAATAAATATGCTTCGGGAAACCGGTACCTGTTTGCCGGGCAATGGTGCGCACCATGTCGAACAACGCGGGCTCTTCGGCCGCCGTCACTTCGCGATAACCCGAGCGATCGCTGCGGTTTACGGTGAACAGGAATTTCAGGAGAAAAATACAAACCATCACCCCCAGGCCCATCAGGCCGAGCCCTGCCATTACGGCCAGCAGGTGATGAATGCGGGAAACGATCACGACACCGCCCCATACACAGGCGGCAGCGAGGGCAATGCCCAGGCAAACCATGATACAATACACAACGGCGAACAGGAAGATCCGAACAGCAACGCGAATCACTTCACGCCGGAATGACGTGCTGACTGCTACCTGGGCAGGGGTCATAAAAGCGGCTTTAGGGTTCAGGCCAGTGAAACGCCTATTGCCACAGAAACAGATTTCGTTCGCTACCTTTGCGCACCATGAGCAGACCTTTGCCCCACGATCAGGTTCTCCCGTTCGGAGAAAGAAAGCAGGCCAAAAAGCAGCAGGTGGCCGAGATGTTCGACCAGATCGCCTTCCGCTACGATTTCCTGAACCGGTTCCTTAGCGGCGGGATCGACCTGTATTGGCGAAGAAAAGCAATTTCGCAGCTAAAAACGACTAAACCGCAAAAAATATTGGATGTAGCCACCGGAACCGCCGA
>JAKPBL010000034.1 GCA_029778965.1 Bacteroidota bacterium | reverse complement strand
GGTTTCCTGCCGATAGTGTGCGGCCGTTATCCATGGATCAACCCTGGCCCACATCGACATCGACGCGGTATTTACCGTTGCATTTCGCGGCAGCACCGAAACATCGAATACATTGCTGGAATGGGAAATGAACCACTCGCCGCCGGAAGTCCACACCATGCCCTGCAGGCGGTCGTCGGTATAATAGGCCGCCGGCTCATTGGAGGCGAGGTGCAGTCCCTTTACGACCGGCACGGCGGCAGTTTCGGTTATTGACGTTAACAAGGGCGAATAGGCGCTGGTAAAACGGCTCCAGATATTCTGCAGGGTATCGGCCCGAACGAACACTTCATCGCTCCAGGGTAACTGGTAAAGCACATAACCACAATCGTTGACCAGCCAGTCAATATAGTTTTCTCCGGTGTACCCGCTGTATCCCAAATGAGTATTCATATACCACTCGAACAGTTCGCGGGCAGTGAGGCTGGTATCTACCCAACGCCCTGTTTCTTCCTCTTCCGACAAAAGCAGCGGTGCCCTGCCGGCGGCTTTTTGAACCGCCGTATCGGGTAAAGGCGGACCGTCAATATTCACCTTGCCGCTGACAATTGTTCTTAATACACCTCTCTTGGGCGTGGGCTTGGGTGCGAGGTACATATTGACTATCGCGCCCTTGGTTCGGTTGGGAAACTCAGCGATAAAATTGCGATATACCCGCTCCAGGTTCCAGCACTCCAGTTCCCCCGGCTTTGACTCGCCCGATGTGGGAACGACCAGGGTGTTTGCCAGGTGCTGGCAGGTTTCATAACCAGCACTTACATGCGTAGACCGGTAGTAATACCTGATCTCTTTCAGGTCATAATTGGTGGAATCATAGGTAATCTCCAGCCGCCGGTACGGCGCTTCGGGCGTGTAATGTACAGTCAGTTTTTTCAGCACGCCGCCGGGGCGTGCCATGTCAAGGTCGTACAGATACCGCTGGTTGAAAAGCGAATCGCTCAGCGGGATCTGCAGGGCACGGGGATGGTCCAACCGGTTGTAGAGGAACATGCGCTGGTCGTTGTGCGATACTTCCAGGTAATAGGCGCCTTCCTGCACGAATTCGGTCGTTCCTTCCATTCCCCAGAAATAGTCCCCCAGCATTTTATAGCTGCCAGTGTCCTGCTGCAAGATGGTAGAAGGTGCTGCGCTGTCGACCGTTTGGGTGGCGATATGGTATCGAAGAAAGTCGGTATAGGAGTACCGCTGCGACAGGGTCTGCATTTCCAGCAACTCATCCATCTTGGCCCCCAGCCGGTCGGCCTGGTCGGGCGTTCCCTGTGCCCGGGCCGTTGCCGATGCATTCAATAGCAGGGCGCAAAACAAAATCAGGCGCATTGCCTTACACAGCGATTTTTGATTCGTTTTCATAACTGCTATTGGGGGTTTGTAATAAGGGTTTGGGTGTTGTTTCTCGTTTCCTTGATGGTCATCACACCGCGTTCGGTTTCTTTTTTCACCCGCATAAGGCTTCCATCGTCGTCGTATTCGTACAGGGTGGCATAGTTGTTCTCATCCAGCTCGGCCATTACCCGAAGGGTGACGGGGTCATAGACAAACGACTTCATATTACCGCTGAAGGGATGGATACGGATGTCATCTACCAGTACTTCATTGCTGCCAGGCTGGAATTTGAGCTGCATGGCGGTGGCGCCTGCGGGGATGCTGACTACCCGTTCGTATCGCTGCCATCCTTCAATCCGGACGCCACGTTTCGCCAGCAACGTGTCCGGTTGCGACACGCCGGTGAAATTGATCCTGATCGGTTCCAGGTTACTGTTGTCGGCTGTATTATTGTCGTCGTTCTTGAGCTTCACCCAGGCACCGATCACCACCTGTGTTTGCTTGATAGGTGAAAAACGGGGCAGGATGACGTTGTTGGGTTTAACGGGATTCAGCTTTACACAATAGACGGGGGCTTCGTGGAAGGAGCCGGTTGTGTCGTAACTAGGAGGGTTTGTATAAGGATATAGAGCGCCCTGCGGCACCAGTACTTTCCGGGCATCTTTGGTTCGGCTCCACATCAGCTTTATGCCGAACCCATACCAGTTTTTGTTTAGCCTAAGGCCGGTCCGTACGTTTCGAAAACGTTCTGCAGTCGCAACTATTTCTATGTCGTAAAGCTTCCCGATCTCAAGGGTAATGGGAGCAGTGCCGGTGGACTTTCCATTCACGAGGCGACCGTTTACACGCATCTCCCATTTGTCGTCGTTGCCTTTGTCCAGCGGCCGGGAAGGAATCACATCCAGGTTAA
>JAKPBL010000026.1 GCA_029778965.1 Bacteroidota bacterium | reverse complement strand
ATCACCGTATGAAATACGACAAGATTATCATCGCCGGCGGTACCGGTTACCTGGGGGTGCTGCTGAGCAATTACTTCCTGCCTGTGACCCGCGAACTGGTTGTTTTGTGCCGGAAGATACCTTCACAAAAACTCCCGCTCACGTATGTACTGTGGAACGGAGAAGACGCGGGACCCTGGACGGAGATACTGGAAAACGCAGACCTTCTTATCAATCTTTGCGGCAGGAATGTGAACTGCCGTTATACCGCTGCCAATAAAAAGCAAATCATCGAATCGCGCACCCGGCCCACCCATGCACTTGGAGAGGCGGTGCAGCAACTGGTGCACCCGCCGAAATGCTGGATCCACGAACATGACCTGGCGCGCATAGTCGACTGGCTGGGTGCAGGAAACGGCACCGGCATATACAATGCCACAGCGCCCGGCCCCGTCAGCAACCGCGATTTCATGAAAACACTTCGTCATACCTACGGTATTTCCGTGGGACTGAACGCGCCCCAATGGCTGCTGGAATTCGGCGCAGCAATTATCGGCACGGAAACGGAACTGCTGCTGAAAAGCCGCTGGGTGCTGCCGGAACGCCTGCAACAGCAGGGCTTCCGCTTCCACTATGCGACAGCCGGCGACACGATCGACGATCTCCTGTCTTTGCGCTGCTAAAATTTATACATTTATTGCATTAAAGCTACTTCCCGTGAAAGAACTATTGCTTTTCCGGGCATGCCGCTTACACAAAACCGATTATTGCAAGCAGTATTGAGAGGTCAGAAATATTGACTATACTCCTGACTTCAGTAACCGTTCCGCAAAGTTTTTCAATGCCGGGTAAAACAAAATCCTGTTTTATTCATTTTAATAAAACTCCGGAGTGGGGTTCAACGATTTATTTTGCCATTGATGCCAGTAAGGATATATAGGTGCAACATAGCTTGCTTCATCCAGCGGTTTAATTTGCTCTGATGTCAAATTCCAGCCGACAGCACCCAGATTTTGCTTCAATTGCTCTTCATTTCTCGCACCGATAATAATGCTTGAAACAGCAGGTCGTTGCAATAGCCAATTCAGAGCTACCTGCGATACGGATTTGCCTGTTTCCGCGGCTATCTCTTCCAACGCATCCGTAATCTTGAACAAATGTTCTTTCCCGGCAACTTCTGCGGGCACCGGGCTTCCGCCTGCTGCTACACGTCCTGATGTTGGCCATTCCTTTTTCCTGCTGAACTTTCCACCCAGTCTTCCTCCGGCCAATGGCGACCAGATAACAGCGCCCACTTTCTGATCCAGGCCCAAAGGCATCAATTCCCATTCGTATTCCCGGTTGAGTAACGAGTAATACACCTGGTGAGCAACATACCGGTTCCAGCCATATTTTTCTGAAATCCCCAATGATTTCATCAGATGCCAGCCGGAAAAATTAGAAGCGGCAATATAGCGCACTTTACCACTTTCAACCAAGTCGTCCAATGTTCTCAGTGTTTCTTCTACAGGCGTATTGCCGTCAAAACCGTGCATATGGTAAATATCAATATAATCGGTTCCGAGACGTCTAAGGCTGCCTTCGATCTGGTTTAAAATATGGTAGCGTGAAGATCCCTGGTTGTTCGGTCCGTTACCAAAAGTAAACGTCGTTTTGGTAGAAATAAGCAATTCGCCGCGTTGCTTTCCTGCTATCGCTTTTCCCAAAACTTCCTCGGCAAGCCCATCCGAATAAATATCCGCCGTGTCGAAGAGATTGACGCCTGCTTCAAGGCAAATATTAATCAGCTTTTTTGCTTCTTCCACCTGGGTAGATCCCCAGGCTTTAAAAAAACCATTACCTCCGCCAAAAGTGGCCGTTCCAAAACTAAGCACCGGTACTTTCAATCCCGATGCTCCTAAAAATCTGTATTCCATTGTTTTAAATTTTAGTTATTGAATTCATTATGGTTACACCTAAAAACATCAGTATTTCAGTTACTTGTTTCGTTAT
>JAKPBL010000018.1 GCA_029778965.1 Bacteroidota bacterium | reverse complement strand
GATCAACCCCAAAAACAACTGGAACATCAATCCTTTGCTGAACGACAAGATCAATCCCACCAAGAACAAGCTGATCGATCCCAAAGTCAACAAAGAATTCAGCCCCGTCTCCAATCACTCCATCAACCCGATGTTCAATTTCACGCTTCATCCGCTGAGCAATAACCAGTGGATGGGACAGTATATGTTCAACAAAGACGGGCAACTGGTGGGCTACCTCGTTGACGCCAACCAGTTCATCAAACTCGACTTCGACGAAAAAGGCAACTGGAAAGGCTACCTGGTTAAAACCAGCACCAATACTTACCTCTATTTCAACCTGCAGGACGAATGGACAAAGGTCTTTTATTGCGAAGACTCGATGGTGGGATACAATGTATTCGACGGGCAGGCCGAATGGACGGGTGTGTACGCCAAATAAAACAGCGCCGTTTGCAGACAATCCATCATTTGGACTGCAGCCACTGCCGCGCCAGTGATTGCACCTGCGGCAATGAAATGTCTTGCATGCACCTGAAATGTTTTTTCGGGCACGCGTCGTAACCGATCTTGGAGCAGGGGCGGCAACCCAGCCCCTGCACTTCCACCAGCTCGTAGGGCTGCACCTGGTTAAAGCTCGTACGGCCATAATAAGGATACATGCCGAAGGCTGGTACGGTATTGCCCCATATCGAGATGATGGGCTTTTTAAACGCCGCGGCGATATGCATCAGCCCCGTATCGTGCGTGATCACCAGCTTCGCCCGGCGAACCAGATCGGCCGATTCGTTCAGGCTGAACTTGCCACAGGCATTGTATATCTTGACGGGATCGACCGCCGACAGCATTTCGCCCGTGACTTTGTCTTCGGGCCCGCCCAGCAGCACCAGCGGATGATCGATCATCAACACCAGCTTCTTCAGCTTTTCAGGCGGTAACCGTTTGGTGGCATGCGCCGCACCGATCACCAGGCCGATATAACCGAACTGGTGAGATACAGGAATGTCATCCTGCCCCACCATTTCGTTCCCGGGAATGAAATAATCAAGCCCGCCGCCATCAGGCTGCACACCCAACTCTTTCACCGTATCGAGATAACGGTCAACAATATGCGCTTTGGGCAACAGGTTGATCTTGAAATTGGTCAGCAGCCACTTCTGGATGTTCAGCTTATTGAAACTGGCCGATGGGCAACGCAGCGCCCGTTTTACGCGCAGGGTACGCAGGTTGTGGTGCAGGTCGGCCACGAAATCGAATTTTTCTTTCTTAAGCTCCGCGATCACCGCATCGAGATCGCTATCGAGCATATGCAGCTTGTCGATATAAGGATTGGCAGCGAGCACCGGTGCGAAAGACCGTTTGGTCAGAAAATGCAGCTCCACGCCGGGCACCTGCTGCTTAACGGCCCTGATCACGGGCGTAGTGAGCACAATATCGCCAATGGAAGAAAAGCGTATGATCAGTACCTTCTTCATGTTTCCATGTAATTGAGGTCTTTCCCGAAGGTTTCCTTGCTCAGGGCAGCCGATACAATCGCGATCAGCATGCATACAACGGCGGTTATGATACCACTGCCTACAAAACCGCGGCTGGCCTGCAGCCCGGTAAACAACAGGGTGATCAGGTTAAGCGAGCCGCGTACCATATTGGGCACCGTAGTAGCCGCCGTGGCGCGCAAATTGGTACCAAACTGCTCGGCTGCAACGGTTACGAAAATAGCCCAGAAGCCGATGCCGAAGCCAAGCAACCCGCAGGCCCAGTACAACTGCGTGGTGCCTGCGCCGTGCAAATTAAAAAACCAGGCCATGGCAACAATGGTGATGCCGTAAAAAATATACAGGGTCTTTTTGCGGCTGCGCAGCCACTGGCTGACCAGTCCGCTGGCGATATCGCCCAAAGACAGTCCCACGTACGCAAACATCACCGCCTTACCAGGATCCACTTCGCCCTGCACGTTCATTTCGGCCGCAAACTCGCGGCTGAAGCTAACGAGTATGCCGATCACAAACCAGGTGGGTACACCGATCAGGATCGACAGCAGGTATTTGGTAAACCTCGTTTTATCGGTGAAGAACATCCAGAAATTTCCTTTCTGCACCTGTGCTTTCCGGGCCGATTCGAACATGCCCGATTCGGCCACTTTTATGCGGAGAAAAAGCAGCAGGAAGCCGAGCCCGCCGCCGATAAAATAACAGGTACGCCAATGAAAATTTTCTTTGATCAGAAAAGCGACCACGGCGCCGCTCAGCCCGATGCCCGCCACCAGCGACGTGCCGACGCCTCTCTTCTCTTTCGGCAGCAGCTCGCTCACCAGGGTGATGCCCGCGCCCAGTTCACCTGCCAACCCGATGCCTGAAATAAAACGCACCAGCGCATATTGATCGGTGTTAGTAACGAAGCCGTTGGCGATGTTTCCCAGCGAATACAGGATAATAGATGCAAAGAGCACGCTCAGCCTTCCTTTTTTATCGGCCAGGATGCCCCACAAAATACCGCCTACCAGCAGGCCTAGCATTTGTACATTGATGATGAAGAGTCCC
>JAKPBL010000654.1 GCA_029778965.1 Bacteroidota bacterium | reverse complement strand
AAGAGCAAAAGCCCCGGACCGGGGCTTTTGCGGTTTATCACCCGCGGTTTATCACCCGTCAGGTGGTACCCGTCGGGTGCGACCCGACGGGTGGAAAAAACAATGCTTTGCGTTTTTTGATATCATCGACCGCCAGGAAGAAATCGCCTACATCGGGATCTGCATAGACGCCGAAAGCATCGGCGAGGGTGCCTTTACGGCCATCGTTGGTTTCAATAATGTAAAGAATGGAACTGTCTTCGGGATCCGAAACGCCTTCGAAACGGTAAAAGTCGACGACATGCACTTGTTCGGCCTGGTATGACTTTCCGCTTTCAGGGTGTTGCAACAGGTGTTCATACACACTGAAATTAGCGGTATAGCCGTTATCGAATGCCTTGTCCATACAATAACCCAGGTCGCGCATAGCGCCGAGCGCGTTGATTGCTTTCATAACGGATGTTTTGATGATCAGGATACCGGCGCGCTGACCGGGCCGGGTTTAATGATTTACTGCCCGCTGGGCGTCGCGGTATTTCTTGATGAGATCATGCGAGGTTTTCAGCGACGCCTGCTGGCTGGCAATGAGCTGCCGGGCGTTTCCGGTCAGGTCTGCATCCGACAGGGCTTCGCGATAGGCTTTCTGTGCGGCATCTTCGCCCGCCTCGCAGAGTTCGAGCACGCTTTCCCGCTCATTGGCGGTGAATGTCGATTTCACGCTCATCCAGGCACGATAGACCTTGCCTGAAACGGTCGTCCCGGACTCCGGCTTTTCGCCAAGTTGTGTCACAAGCGTATGTAGCTGCCCTACATTTTCACGACTCTGGCTGATCATTTTGGTAAAGATCCCTTTCAGGTCGACGTCAATATTATCAGCCTGCGCGATCGCCTTTTCATAACCTTCAATGCGGTCGTTATTGATGAGAATCAGGTCATTCAATACTTCTGCTAATGCTGTGTTTGCCATAAAATATCAATTTAATAGTGATTTAAATACTTCCCTGGCGGGTAAAAAGATCGTTCCATGGAGAAACGACCTTGCCATTAACGTGAAATGAGGCCCACCAACGGAAAATTGAGGTGTTGCTGGGGAAAATCGCAAACAGGAATGCGGGGAAAGGTTTTCCACGCATAAGCGGCGTTCTTTGCAGGCGACAGGTGTGGTATTCTTTTTTTACGGGTTTGTTAAAATACACGCTCATGTCATATCCGACCAATTTGAAAGAATGCCTGAACAGTTTTCGTAAAGGCCTGTTCCAGAACCTGAGCAATCAATATTGGAGCCTGCCCAATGGCGTGATGGATCTGCTCGAAGCAGACGATGCCGGCTGTTGCTGGTTCCTTTTCCACGTAGACCCTCTGCGTGCGCGGGCATACGACGAAGAATGCCCGGCGTTTTTCCGCCTGTATGAGAAGAGCCGGGATTTTTATGTGGAAGCTACCGGCAAGGCGGTGCTGGTGCGTGACCCCGAACAGTGGCTGCTGTGTGATGGTATAAGCGAAAACCTGGCAAAGCTGCTGAAACACCACGGCCTGGTTGTGCGGCTGAAAATACAGGATGCACGTATTATAAGAAAAGGAAGCGCTACCCGCAACGAAGGCTGGCGCCGGCGGATGCTGCTGTTCGTCGAATGGCTGCTGGGAAAGAGCAGCGGGAAAGAATTTTTCCCTTCACCTGTATTGACCTCGTGATTTTTTGCCCGGTAATAAAGGGAACAGCCGTTTGTACAATTTAATCTTCCCTTGTCCAGATTTCATGAATGGGGTCGCCCTTGGTGCTTTTGCCCTGGTGGTCCCATTTGCCGTTTGCGATCTGGTCGCTGAACTGCAGCGACAGACCCACGCGGCTGTTATCTCTTGAGAAAAAATCAATCTGTTCGGTATAACTGCCAGGCACATACGAAAACCGGCCACCGCCTGTTCCGAAGAATTCACCGGTGGCGGTGTTGATAGCAGCCCAGTGAAACCATCCACCCGCCAGCAGCTTGATGGTTTTGCGGGCGCCTTCAGGAATGCTTTTCATGTCGCCCTCCTGTACCCGGCCGCTGATGCGCCAAACCGCATCTACCGCTGCGTCGGCGGCGGTATTGCGTTGCCACTGGCCGGCAGGAACGGCGTTGTTGAGGCCGTGATGAAAACGACTGAAGAAACTGCTGTCGGTGAGCTTTTCCCGTACGCGGGTAATGTCGCTCGAATTAAATTCCGTTACTGTTTCCACGGCATTGGTTCCGCTGAAGCCGCGCCAGGCGCCACCTTCCGTATGGATGAACCCGTGCGGCGCAAAAACGGAATAGCTGTAATAGGCGGGCGTGACCAATACCAGGTGAGTGATGCTGTCTTGCTTAAAAGTCCAGGCGCCCCGGATATTTTGCTGGGCACAGACGGCAGAACATACCATAAAACAAAAAAGCGACGATAAAAAAAACTTCATGCGTATGCTGTTCGATTTAACGGAATCTACGAAGAATAAGAAATACAGCATGCATTCGCGGCTGATTTTAATATCACCTGCCGTGACGGGGTGAATGTTTTTGTAACCGGCCGTTGCTGCGCGGCCGTTATTTTTTAGCGCTGACGGTGACTACCACACCCGCAACAGTTACCAGCACGCCCGCATACAGCGGCCAGTTTACCCGTTTCTTTTCGGTTTTGTTGATCTCCACGGGACCGAGGTCGACGACCTTTTTCTGCTGTGTGTAGCTGAATCCTTTGAAAAGCAACATGGCGATACCCGCCAGGATGAGAACTATGCCGATTACTTTCATATCAGATTGGTAATTAGGGGTGAAAGAAGGGCATTAAAAAAACTATGCCATCAAAGGAAAAATGTAACTTTAAGACATGACGATTGAAATGCATACACCCTGCTCAGGCCTGCCCGAGATCATCGTGCAGCGGGCAAAGCAGGCTATGCTGAAATTAGCTCGTCTGCATGCAGCTACCGCCCGCATTCATTGCTGCTGGCGTGAAGACGCCGCGCTTGCCACGAAAGAGAACAAGATATGTGAAATCCGGGCCGACGTTGACGGCGAGCACATCTTCACCCATGCCCGCACCGACGATTATGGAACGGCCCTGGAAGAAGCCGTTCGCCATGTATGGCAGCAAATCACCCAACTGGCGGCAAAGTCGCGCGAGCTACCCGACCTGGTTACCACCACCGTCAGGGTTTGAAGCCGTAAAACAGTTCTGCTTAAAAAGGAAGATCATCATCGGACGAAGGATCGATGGGGCCGGAATAGGCCGGTGCTGCCGGAGCAGATGCCCCGCCGTCGGCAGGCACCACTTTCCAGGCTTTTACGTCGGTGTACCAGCGACCATTGAACTCCCGGCTTTCCACATCGAAAGAAACGGTCAACTGCTGTCCCACCTGGAACTGGCTCATATCGATCTTATCGCCCCAAACGGCAATACATACTTTTTTCGGATAGGTGTCGCCAGTTTCAAGCACGAACTCCTGCTTTTTCCAGGTATTGCCGGTTTTTCCCTGCCCGGTTTGTATGCCGAGCAATTGTATGAGTTTTCCGTTGAGATCCATCTTTGATTTTTGGGCAAAGAAAGGGAATAATTAACTTTGCGCCTCAACACTTCTCATGAGCGACGCTATCAAGCACGAATGTGGCCTGGCTTTCATTCGTTTACGCAAGCCGTTTTCTTACTACTTACAGCAACATGGTACGGTAATGTACGGGCTTAACAAGCTCTACCTGCTCATGGAAAAACAGCACAACCGGGGGCAGGACGGAGCGGGGATCGCTACCGTTAAACTGCACGTAGAACCCGGGTATCCTTTCCTGCATCGCATGCGCAGCATCGCCCACCAGGCCATCGCCGATATTTTCCGGCAAGTGGGAGAAGAGATCAACGAGCTGGAAAAATACCAGCCCGATATTAAAAAGCACCCGGGCCTTTTCAAAGGGCATGTTCGTTTCCTGGGTGAGCTGATGCTGGGCCACCTTCGTTATGGCACCCAGGGAAAGAATAATGTCGAGTTCTGCCATCCATTCATCAAACGCAATACGATACAATCGCGCAACCTTGCGCTGGCGGGCAATTTCAACCTGGTAAATACGGAAGAGCTGTTCGGACTGGTCAACATCGATCCCGGTGTTTTTCAGCGGCAGAGCGATTTGGCGGCGATGATGGAAGTGGTACACCACTTCCTGGTGCAGGAAGACGAGCTGAATCCCGGCAACCCCGACATCGCACAGGTGCTGAAAAAATCAGCCCGGTGGTTCGACGGCGGGTATCATTTCGGTGGACTGACAGGCAATGGCGACAGCTTCGTGATGCGCGACGCACATGGTATACGCCCTTCGTATTATTATATTTCAGATGATGTTATCGTGGCGGCTTCGGAACGCGCCGCCATCCGTACCAGTTTTAACGTAGGCGAGAATGAAGTGAAAGAGCTGATGCCCGGCCAGGCGTTGATTGTAAAGGCCGACGGCAGCTACCTCATAGAGCAGGTGCTCGAACCGAAAGAACGCCGTGCATGCAGCTTTGAACGAATCTATTTTTCCCGCGGCAACGACGAGAAAATTTACCGTGAACGCACGCAGCTTGGCTACAACCTCAGTGATGCGGTGCTGCAATCGATAGATTACAATTTAAAGCATACGATCTTCTCCTTCATCCCCAATACGGCCGAAGTGGCTTTTTACGGCATGTTGAAAGGCATGGAAGACTACCTGAACAAGATCAAGGTGCAACGTATATTGTCGTGGGGAAAAGACTTCGACGACGAGAAGCTGGCCGAAATGGTGAACCGCCGCATCCGCGTGGAAAAGATCGCGATCAAAGACGTGAAGATGCGCACGTTTATCACCGAAGACGCCAGCCGCAATGAAATGGTGCAGCACGTGTACGATATCACCTACGGCACCGTGGTAGCCGGGCAGGATACGCTGGTGGTGATCGATGATTCTATTGTTCGGGGTACTACCCTGAAAGAGAGCATTGTACGCATGCTGGCCAGGTTACAACCCAAAAAGATCATCGTGGTATCGTCGGCGCCCCAGATCAGGTATCCCGATTGTTACGGCATCGACATGAGCAAGCTGGGCGATTTTATTGCTTTCCGTGCGGCCATTGCACTGATCCGTGAAAGAGGCATGGAGCCGATGATGAACGCCCTGCACGAAGAATGTAAGGAGCTGCTGCGCCTGGGCCAGTTGCACAGCCGGAACATCGTGAAGGAATTGTACGCGCCCTTCACGGCCGAAGAAATTTCCTGCAAGGTGGCCGAGTTGATTACACCGCCGGATATCGACTTCAAGGTGGAAGTGATCTTCCAAACCATTGAGTCGTTGCATGCTGCTTGTCCCACGAATACAGGCGACTGGTACTTCACCGGTAATTATCCCACGCCGGGGGGTAATAAAGTGGTAAACACGGCTTTCCTGAATTACATGGAAGGCAGAAATGTGCGCGGTTATTAATTAAGATCAAATTGGTGTCAGAAATACACCTTCTGGCAACATATTTGTTGACAGAACCCGGCCGACCGTTTTTAATTACACAACCTATGAGGAACCACTCGGGCCGACTGCCCGATTTGTTCATCCGTACCCAATGAGAAGCGGTTAAGGAATCACAGAAGCCGGCTATCTTTATGCAATGAAAACCATCTACCTGGTTCGTCATGCGAAGAGCAGTTGGGGTGACTTAACGGTTTCCGATTTTGATCGACCATTAAGTGATCGCGGGCAGCGTAATGCGCCAGTAATGGCGCAGCGCCTGGCCCAACGCGGCGCCCAGGTCGACCGGTTCATCTCCAGCACAGCAAAGCGTGCTTTGCAAACAGCCCTCCATTTCATGCATGTATTTGAGCGCAATCCCGAAGAGATTGTGCTGCGGGATGATATGTATCATGCCATGCCCGACATATATTATAATGTGATCGCCGGCTTGGACGACCGGCTGCAGTCGGTGGCGCTGTTCGGTCATAATCCCGGCATTACCTTGCTGGTCAATGAACTGACCGAGGTGCGCATCGACGATATGCCCACCTGTGGCATTTTTGCTTTCGAGCTGGCGTCGACGCACTGGAAAAACATTCATACCGCCGCCAAAAGCTTCCTGTTTTTTGAGGCCCCTTAAATCCACCCGTCGGGTGCCACCCGACGGGTGCCACCCGACGGGTGGGCGAAGTCCCGCTGGGCGACCGCAACCCGGCCGGCAGTGGGGTTATGGTGCAACTGCGCCAGGTATTCCTGTTCGGTTTGGCCGGGAGTGGGCACCATTACCAGTCTTTTATCGTACGGAAGCAGGTCCATCAGGCTGCTGTAGCCACTGCGGCAAACCAGGGTGCCGGCATTGGCGATCTGCTGCTGCAGCGCCGCCGCGGGCAGGTGATTGCAAATAACCACGCCGGGAGGGGCTGCCGGCCCGGCCGCCTCGCCCGGCAGGCCTCTTACCAGCATTCTTTTTTTACCAGGATGCTGTTGCCAGTATTGCAACAGGCTGTTTTCCAGTATCGTCCGTTGCGGTTCCGGCCCAGATAAAATTGCCAGGGTGTCGAGCTCAGCCGAAGGCGGCGGCAATGCGCCCAGGCGACTCAGCCGTCCCAGGTACCTGACGGGCGGATGGGGTAAAAGTGCCGGGTGGGAAAGGGCGCCCGCCAGGCCCGGGGCTGTCGCAAAATCGGGCACCCAGCATTCGGTAAAGCGGTCGATATAGGTATAGAGCCGGCGTTGCAGCATTCCGTCGACCCTGCTGCCGAAAGCTGTTCTGGGCCGCAACTGGTGGGTAATGAAAACCGAAGTAACCGTCGCATGGCAAAAACCGTAGCGGTTATCGCTTATCACCAGGTCGAACTGCCTTTTTTCCAGTGTTTTAGCCAGCCAGACCGTTTCCTGCCGAATCACCGATTGCAGGCGGGGAATGGCCAGCACCAGCGAAGCGATGGTAGCGGCTCGGTTTTTGCGGTACTTTACCTGGTAATCGGGCGGCGAGAGGCATTCAAGGCTGGGAAAAGCTTCGCCGAGCAGGTGCTTCTGCGGGCCGTTCGCGGCCAATGTCACCCGGCAACCGGCCATCAGCAAGGCTTTAACCAGGGGAATCATGCGCGCTGCATGACCCAGCCCCCAGTCAAGCGGAGATAGAAGAATCGCAGCACCGGGTGAGACTATTGACGGGATTTTAAAAAATTCATCCAAATAGAATACTTTTTTCTAAAAGATTAAGTTTAAATTAGAAATCTAAAATATGAAGAAGACGGTTATTTACCTTGTTCTGATCGTATTAATGGGTAGCCTTGCTACAGGGTGTAGCAGCAGTGGAAAAGCAGGCGGCAAAAAGAACTGCGGCTGCAACCTGCACAAAGGCTTTGTTGGTTATTAAAATCTGATGGAGATGAAAGCGCCGAACCGCGATTTGCTTGTACTGGTAAAAAATGCCCGCCATAACGAAGCGGAAATGGAGATGGAGTTGAGCCGGCTTCACAGCCTGCTGATGAATGTGGAAAACGCACAGACATTCTGCGCCGTTTTTGAAGTAATCGACTGCAACAAATTCCGCGTTTTTGCCGACAGCCGCCATATCCTGCAAACGATTTCCATTGGCGAATCAGCCTTTGTTTTCCTCAACAACAAAAATTAGCGCAGGGCTTCCAGCGCATCTTCCAGCAACTTCAGCATTCCGTCTATCTCTTCTTTTTTGCAGGTTCCCACACTAAGCCTGTACCAGGGCGAATCAGCCGCCGCGCCAAAAGCATAAAAGGGCACCACTGCCAGCTTGGCTGCCGAGAGCAGGTAATCGGATACATCGGCCTGCGTTTCCAGCAACTTACCCGTGGCCGTGGTTTTACCCCGCAGGTCGAATTTGACCGTCAGGTAGATGGCCGCCTCCGGCGGAATAGCGGCTACGGGATAGCCGGCCGCTTTCAGTGATTCAATTCCCTGGTAGATAGCGCGCAGCCGGAATTCAACTTCCGCCTTGAAATGTGCCAGGTACTCCCCGATCTCGTCGCGGCGCAGCAGGAAACGCGCCGTCGCTTTTTGTTCTGCCATCGGCGCCCAGGCGCCTACGTGCGTAAGAATGGCTTTCATCTTGGCGATGAGCTTTGCCGGCCCCAGGCTCCAGCCCACCCGCACCCCGGTGGCGGCAAAGACCTTGCTGATTGCATCGATGAACAGGGTGTACTCGCGCATGGCGGGTTTTAGGGAAACCGGGTTATAATGCTGTATATCGCCATAAGTCAGGTGACCGTACATCTGGTCGAACAATACATAGAGCTTTTTTTCGTGCGGGGCGCGCCGGGCATTTTCAGCGATCACAAGGTCGCAGATCTGTTCCAGCGCCGCTTTTGAAAAGGTAGTGCCCGTCGGATTCTGCGGCGAGCACAGGGCCAGCAAGGCTGCTCCTTTGATGCGCGGCGCCAGCAATTCGGCGGAAGGCATGAAATTGTTTTCGGCGCCTGCTTCCACCACCACGTGTTCGGCCTCGCAGAAATGCGTATAGTGATTGTTGTTCCACGAAGGAACGGCATACACCACTTTGTCGCCCTTGTCTACCACCGCGCGAAAACAGGCATAGATGAGCGGCCGTCCGCCGGCAGCAACGAGGCATTCGTCGGGGCGGTAGTCCAGTTGCGTGGTGGAGCGGGTGAAATCAATAATGGCCTGGCGCAGATCGGCATTGCCGTCGGCGGCCGGGTAATTGGTGAAATGCTGGCGATAGGCAGTTACGATCTCGTCTTCCAGGGCCTTCGGTATCGGGAAGATGGCAGGGTCAAAATCTCCCACGGTAAAATTGAATATTTTTTCACCCCTGCTGATGCGTTCGCGGATCTCACCACCCAGCTTAACGATCTCCGACCCGATAAGGGTTTCCGACAAGTGGCTTAACTGTTCACCCATACGATGCTATTTGCCCGCAAAGATACAAAACCGCCAGCGCCTATATTTGCAGCCCGATGCAAAAACCGGAAACGAGCACTTTTCTTTTTTTTAAGCCGTCGCGCCTGGGGCAACGATGGGCGCCCTTTGAACTGATACACATCAGCAAATCGGCGCGTGGCATCGATACCGCCCGCGAGCCGCTCAGCACATCTCTGCTGCAAACCCATTTTCCCGGTATGTCCGCCGCTGCAAAGGCTGCATTCGAGGCCCTTACCGATGAAAAGCTCTCTGCCCGGGTCAGCGAGCTGACGCGTACGCACGCCAAACAAAAAGCGGGCACGGCGCTGTCGTCGTTCGTTGAACGGTCTTTTCTCCGGCAGGTGCATCCTTTGCTGGCGGCGGCTTTTGGGTTTGCCGGCGAACTTCGCTGTTACCACCAGGTAACCGTTGCCGCTACCGGCAACCCGCGTACCTGCGTTTGTCAACTGAGCACGGAAACGCCCCTGCTGCATTTCGTGGTAGAAAGAACCGAAGAAGAAGCGCTGGCGCTGCGAACAAAGATCAGTATTAACGGTAATGTATATGCGCCAGATGAGCTTGTCAGGCATAAGCTGGTGCTGCAGCACCACGACAACTATTTCCTGCTGCGTTATGAAGACTACCAGGTGCTGCAATGGCTGGAAGCCAATGACCCGGCCGATTATGCGCACGATCCCGCAGGTTTCTCGGAGCAGGTGCTGGGCAGGCTCGGCGATTACCGGATAGACACGGCACAAATGGATGCCGTTGAACTGATCGACAGCGAACCGCAGCCGGCGGTATATCTCTCCGAGATCAGCCAGTCGTTCCTGCTGTTTACGCCAAGATGGAATTACGATGGGTTTTGGGTGGAAGGAAGCTGGCAGCACAGCGAACGGTTTCACCAGCAGGGAAAAACCTACGAGGTGCGGCGTAACCGCGCGGCGGAAGATGCTTTCCGCCGTCAACTCCAGGCCCTGCATCCTAATTTCAGCCGCCAGTTGAACGGCGTTTACCACCTGTCGTTTGCCGAAGCGGGTAAGAAACACTGGTTCCTGAAGGCCTATCACCAGTTGCTGGCCGAAAATGTAGAACTGTTGGGCATGGCTTTTCTGAAGCATTTCCGTTATGCGGCCCACCCGCTGGAAACCACCGTCAGCCCGGGGCCGCTGGAAGGTAGCTGGCAGTCGCTGCAAATGGAGCTGCGTTGCGGTAAGGAGAAGATAGCGCTGCATGAGCTGCAGAAATTGTTGCTGGCCGGGCAGCGATCGCTGCTGCTGAAAGACCAGTCGATTTTGCTGCTCACCGACGAGTGGCTGCAGCAATACAGCCTGCTGCTGAAGCACGGCCGGGTAAAAGCCGACATTGTAAGCGTTCCGCAATGGTTGTTCTTATCGCTGCAATCGGAAGCGTTGCCTGCCGTAAGACCCGTGCGTGAACAATGGTGGGAGCGCTGGAAGCAATGGCAGGAAACCGATACCATTTTATATCCGCTGTCGCCCGCCGTGACAGCCACCCTGCGGCCCTACCAGCAAAAAGGATATGAATGGCTTTGCCTTTTGCAGGAAATCGATGCCGGCGCCTGCCTGGCCGATGATATGGGATTGGGCAAAACCCTGCAGACTATTTGTTTCCTGGCCCGCCTGCTGGAAACGCCGGGAAAAAAGAAAGCGCTGATTGTTTGTCCCGCGAGCCTGCTTCATAACTGGAAAGCCGAGATCGATCGCTTCGCTCCCAGCCTGCCGGCGATGGTGTACCATGAAGCAGGCAGGGAGATCGGCACTTTTTTCGAGGCGCCCGGTGCGGCCGTTCTTATTACCAGCTACGGCACGTTGCGCAGCGATCTCGACCTGTTGTCGGCGATCGAATGGGAAGCGGTAGTGCTCGATGAAAGCCATACCATAAAAAACCCGTCGGCCCGGATCACCCGCGCTGCATGGCAGTTACGGGCGAAGGCGCGCGTGGCGCTGAGCGGCACACCGGTTATGAACAATACGATGGATCTCTTTGCGCAATTGCATTTCCTGGTGCCGGGACTATTGGGACAAATCGAATTTTTCAGGCGTGAATATGCCCTGCCGATCGACCGGTACCAGGATGAAGAAAAGATCGGCCTGTTGCAGCAACTGACGGCGCCGTTTGTATTGCGGCGCACCAAACAGCAGGTGGCGACCGACCTGCCGCCAAAAACGGAAGCAATACAGTGGTGTGAAATGGAAGCAGACCAGAAAGAGCTGTATGAAGAGACCCTGTCGCAGATCAGGGACAGCCTTTTCCTGAACATAAAACGGGAAGGGTTGGCCAAGTCCAGGCTGTCGGTGTTACAGGGAATGCAGCGGTTGCGACAGATCTGTTCTGCGCCGTCGATGCTGGAAGGGCAGGCGGGAGTGAGCTCGGTAAAAGCGGCTACGCTGATCGACCATTTGCGCGGAAAGCTGCGGCAGAATAAGGTGCTGGTGTTTTCGCAGTTTAAGGGCACGCTTCGTTTACTTGGCGCGTTGTGCGAAAAAGAAGGCATAGCGTATTATCATTTTGACGGCGATACGCCGCCAGCCAAAAGAATGGAAATGGTAACTGCTTTCCAGGATCCGGTCAACAAGGTCGGGGTTTTCCTGATCAGCTTAAAAGCCGGCAATACCGGGCTGACCCTGACGGCTGCCGATTATGTGTTCCTCGCCGATCCCTGGTGGAATACGGCCGTGCAGCAACAGGCGATCGACCGGGCCTACCGTATCGGGCAAACAAAAAAAGTATTTGCTTACCAGATGATCTGCAAAGACAGCATTGAAGAAAAGATCATCGAACTGCAGCAACGGAAAAAATCAGTGTCTGATGCCCTGGTGAATGAAGAAGACGGGTTTATCAAGAACCTGACGGAAGATGACCTGCAGTATTTGTTCTCCTGATTCAGGAGAGGTTCACGACAAATAGCCGCTTCCTTTTTTTCATTAACTTGGGTGGCGTTCTGCGTCTCTAATTTTACCTGATTTGAAATGTTTTCTCTCAAAAAACACCTGCTTGTTCTTTCCTTATTGGCATTCTTTCATTGTTCAATGGCGCAGTCGGCCACCGACTCTCTTTTGGATCTGTTGGACCAATCTCTCAAAAACAAAGAATATTACCAGAAAAACAAAGACCGCAAGATTGAAGGATTAAAAGCGCAACTGGTCAATAAAACAGCGCAGGAGCAGTTCAATCTCAACAAACGGATTATCGAGGAATATCAATATTATATCAGCGATTCTGCGTTGAAATATATTGTGCTGAATAAACAGGTTGCCATTGCCAATAAGAACGACGACTGGAAATTTGAAATGCAGATCCAGCAGGCCCGGTTGCTTTCGTCGGTAGGTATATTTAATGAATCGCAGAAGCTGCTCGACTCGATTCCTTCGGCCGTACTCGGCGACAGCCTGAAATTGCTGTATTACACCGCGCAGGAAGAATTGTATGTGTATTTGCTCGACTTTATCGATGACCGGCAATACAGAAACATCTACAGTTCACAACTCGTAAAGTACCGGGATTCAGGGCTGGCATACATGCGGCCGGATTCGGAGGAGTTTTATTTCTGGAAGTTCAAGGACTATTATGTTAAACAGGACAACAACAATGCAAAGAGGGCCCTTGAAGCCTGCCTGAAAAAGGTAGACCCCTCCAAACACATGTATGCGGGAGCGAATCTTTGCATGGCGCTGTTCTATAATGAATTCAACGGCGGTCGCGAGAAGGCCGAGAAACTGAAATACATGGTCATGGCAGCCATTGCCGATGTGCAAAGCACCACCAAAGAAAACCTGGCGCTTATTTCGCTGTCGAACACCCTGTTTCTTACCGGCGACGTTAAGGGGGCCTATAAATACACCCATTATGCGTTGGATGATGCCAATTTTTTCAATGCACGGTACCGGAACCTCCAGATCGGGAAAATGCTTCCGATTATTGAGAAGGCCTACCTGGAAGAGAGCCAGCGGCAGAAAAACAGGATGAGAGCAGCGCTGGCCATCATCAGCGCCCTTTCCGTCGGTCTGCTGATTACTGTCGTCCAAATCCGGAAGCACATGGTTTCGCTGGCCAATGCCCGGAGAAAACTCGACGGGATGAATGAAGAACTGAAGGCAGCCAACCAGCAGCTCAGTAATGTCAATGCAGAGCTTTCCGACGCGAGCCACATTAAAGAATTCTATATTGGTCATTTTGTCGACCTCTGCTCTACCTACATGGGGAAAATCGAGGACTACCAGAAATCTTTGCAAAAAAGAAATATTTTAAAAAAGGGGCATGCCGGTGATTCTCCGGATATCATCCGGGACGCTGCGGTGGAAACGGAGCTGAAGGGCTTCTACCACAGCTTCGACAAAGCGTTTTTGACCATATTTCCCGATTATGTCGAAAAGTTCAACGAGTTGATGCCCGAAGAGGAAAAGATCCTGCCCAAACCCAGCGAAGGGCTTTCCACCGAACTGCGCATATTCGCCCTTATCAGGCTGGGCATATCCGACAGCAACCGGATTGCTTCCCTGCTCCGTTATTCCCTGACCACCATTTACACTTACCGGTCAAGGGTGAAAAACAAATCGATCCATCCCGCTGATTTTGAAAAAAGGATCATGAAAATCGGCACTTTCTGACAGAATTCCCCGACCGCTTTCGGGCTGTCTTTCCCTCCCGAATTCCGAAACCGGCAACCTCTTCAGCCGGCGGAAACCCGGTTTTCGTGCTGTTGTCATTTAGATTTATGCCGTTAAGAGTGCAATGCAATTGATTTGTTATCAATTAGTTGCAGAAGCATTTCGTTTAGTTTTTTCCTTGACGGACAACTCCGCGCTTGTTTGCGCCTGTAAATTGGAAACCGATCGATTGCTACAACCAACATTTTTTCCAAACTAAAACTGGCCATATGATAGAAAAAATCAGCGACTGCTTTCGCATTGTTTTGTTTTTTGCCCTCGGTATTTTTTGTAGCCAGGCGGCGTTTTCGCAGCGCCTGAACCTGCAGGGTACCGTTAAAAATGACAAAGGCGATCCCCTTCAGAACGTTACCATAACTGTAAGGCAAACCAGCCTGGGCACGGTTACCGACAGTGAGGGCCGGTTTTCGCTTTCGGGCGTTACACCCCCTGCTGTATTGGTGTTCAGCTACACCGGGTACCAGCTCCAGGAGCTTACCGTTGTAAATGATGCGCCCCTGGAAATAACGTTGAATGTTGAAAACCAGGTTCTTGCAGATGTGGTGGTGGTTGGATACGGAACCGTTGCCAAAAAGGAGGTGAGCAATGCCGTGACCCATCTGAACCCGGCCGACCTCAATAAGGGCGCCATTAACAACCCCGCCCAGTTGCTGCAAGGCAAGGTAGCGGGACTAAGCATTGTGGCGCCACAGGGCAACCCCAATGGCACCTATACCATAAGACTGCGGGGCTTATCGACCCTGGGCGCCGGCTCCCAGCCTTTGGTGATTGTAGATGGCATTATCGGTGTTGATCTGAACAGCGTCGACCCGAATGATATTGCGTCGGTCGACGTGCTGAAAGACGGTGGCGCCGCTGCCATTTACGGCACAAGAGGCTCTTCGGGGGTGATCCTGATCACGACCAAATCGGGCGTAAAGGGAAAAACCAGGGTGGAATATAATGGGTATGCATCGTCCGAAACCAAAAACAGGTACCTGCCTGTGATGGATAAGCAAACCTACCTGGCAAACGGCGGCACCGACTATGGCAGCAATACGAACTGGCTCAACCAAATAACACGCAATGCATTTCCCACACGCATAAC
>JAKPBL010000628.1 GCA_029778965.1 Bacteroidota bacterium | reverse complement strand
GAGCTCACTACGATGATATGGAGCTCCAAGGAAGCGATCTTCAAATGGCATGGCGCCGGCCAGGTCGATTTTAAACAGCATATGCAGCTTGCCGGTATGGTTAAATACGCCGCCAACGAATGGATGGCCGTGCCTTACCGGTTTTTGAAAGAAGGCGACCTGCCGCTGGCCCTGCACGCCCGCATATTCGCCCCGCTGGTGCTGAGCTATATCGTTACTTAATGGGGTATTCGCTGTTGCAATACCCTAAAGAGGGCATTATTGATTATGATATATTGACTAGCTTTAATAAGCAAACCAAATAACCCCACATGAAAAGTATTTTTGCCGTTCTGCTCGCCGGCACCATGAGTATTTGTGCTGTTCCGCTGATGGCACAACGCGTCAGACTGGCCGAAGGCGACCTGAAGGCCCTGGCCGGCCAGAAAGAGATCAATCTCGAATTTGTCTATACCGACATGAAAGTCGGGAAGATGTCGGAGACCGAGTATGTAAAAAAGAAGAAAGACGAATACAATAAGAAGGAAGCGGGTAAAGGCGATACCTGGGAAAAGGCCTGGGTGGATGACCGGGAGACCAGGCTTGAGCCCCGTTTCATCCAGAGCTTCACCCAGTTTTCCGGCATCACCGCCGGACCCATCGCATCGGCCAAATACACGCTCATAGTGAAAACCATCTTTACAGAGCCTGGCATGAACATAGGCATTGCGCACAAGAATGCCGAAGTAAACCTGGAAGTGCTGGTGGTGGAAACGGCCGATAAGAGCAAGGTAATTGCGAAGATCACGGTCGATAAAAGCCCGGGCGGCAGTTTCTGGGGCAATGATTTCGATACCGGCGAACGGATCGCGGAGGCGTATAAGAATGCCGGTATGAGCGTCGGCGGACTGGTGCGGTCAAAAGCGAATTGATACCATCCGCCCACCTTACCTGAATTTTTCGCGGTAGCGCTTGGGATTCTCATTCACGAACTTCTTGAAAGCGGTCGAAAAATAAGATGCCGTCGAAAATCCTGTTTTGCCGGCGATTTCGGCGATCGACAGGTCTTCGTTCTGCAGGTAGTGTTTGGCCCGCTGGATGCGCATGGTAAGTATGTGGTCGTTTACACTGGTATCCAGCAACTGCTTTACTTTCCTGTACAACTGAATGCGGGAGATATGCATTTCCAGGCAGATGTCTTCCACCGAAAATGTTTCGTTCGGAATGTTCTGCTCGATAATGGAGTTGAGGTGCGTAAGGAAAGAGCGGTCGGATTTTTTATTGGCCGTTCCCTGGATGCCCGCCGGGATTTCGGCCGAATAATGCTCCCGCAGCTTGCTGCGGTTTTCCAGCAGGCTGTGAATGGTGCCTTCCAGTATATCGATATTGAACGGTTTGGTAATATAGGCATCTGCATGCGCGGTCATGCCTTCCAGTTTATTTTCTTCGGTTGTTTTGGCGGTCAGCAAAATAACGGGTATGTGCCGGGTGCGGATATCATTTTTCAATGACTTGGTAAGCGCAATACCGTCTTTGCGTGGCATCATTACATCGCTGATAACAATATCGGGCGTTTCGTCGAAGGTTTTTTGTATGCCCTCGGCGCCGTCGACAGCAGTTACAACATGGTAGGCTGTCGACAGACGCTGCGACAGGAAATAGCGCAGGTCATTGTGGTCTTCCACGATCAGGACGGTGCGTTTATCACCCTGGTTGATGGTGGGCGGGTTGTCTGCAGGCGCCGGCAGCATCTGGGTGTCGGGCAGGTAATAGTTTTCTATCCATGCGCTTACCCGGCTATTGTAGGTTTTCCGGCCGCCATTGCGTTGTTCTTCGCTGAAATGCGCATTTCCCAGCTTCAGGCATACCATAAGGGTGGTGCCTTTTTCAATTTCGCTTTCCACCGATATCCGCCCTTTGTGCAGGTCCACCAGTTCTTTTGAGAGCGCGAGCCCCAGCCCCGAGCCCTTGTTGCTGTCGTATCCTGCCTGGTAGAACATCTCGAAAAGATGTCCCTGCTCTT
>JAKPBL010000605.1 GCA_029778965.1 Bacteroidota bacterium | reverse complement strand
TATCGACCCGCCGGTTCCTAGCCATCGCGCGGGTATGGATGGGTGTATTCCTGCCCCTGGTCGGTTGCCCGCTGACGGTGCGCGGGCGGCAGCATTTTACCAAAGGACAGCAGTACATCGTTATCTGCAACCACAATTCGCTGATGGATATTCCCATCTCCTCTCCCTCCATTCCGGGCGGCAACAAAACCATCGCCAAGGTTGAGTTTGCGCGTATTCCCGTTTTCGGCATGATCTATAAGCTGGGCGCCGTACTGGTAGACCGCAAAAGCGAAAAGAGCCGTAAGGACAGCTTTGCAAAAATGAAAAAAGTGCTCGACGAAGGCATGCACATGTGCATCTACCCCGAAGGCACCCGCAATAAAACCAGCGAGCCGATCAAGCATTTTCACGACGGCGCTTTCCGGCTCTCGATCGACACCGGCCGCGCCATCATTCCCGGTGTGATTTTTTATACGCGGTATGTAAACCCGGCCAACGAAAAATTCTACCTCCTGCCCCACCGCCTGCTGATAGAATTTATGCCGCCCATAGCGCCTCAACCCGGTGAAACGGTCGAACAATTGAAAGACCGCTGCTGGCAAACCATGTACCGCCGGCTGTCGGCCGGCGCCTGAACCGGCTACTGGTTGTAGAAATAACGCGAACGGTTGATGCGCAGGTCGCGCAAAATGCCCGACTTCGGGTTGATGGTAATATTGAACGAACGGTACAATCCCACCGGCGTGATATTGATGCCCAGTTGCCAGCAGTGCAGCTCGCGGCTAAGGAACATGGTCAACTGGCTGATAGAGCCTCCGTTGAAATTGTAATACGTATTCGCACCGAGCTTCCATTTGGGGGTCAGGTTGAAATCGCCGCTCAGGTTGATGTTGGAAGAAATGGTGGTATAATATCCCGAATAGTCTCTTTTCTGCAGGCGTGAGAAACTGAGCGAATACGATACATTGATCGACCACGGAATATCAAAATCGGCAAACTCGGCAGGGTTGCTTCGAATATAGTCCATCTGCGCCTGCTGCTCTTCGAGCGTAACCGGAAGCTGCGAATTTTGGAGCGCCTCATCCACTTTCTGTTTTTTGTCTTCCGCTTTTTTGCTGGTGAAGGAAGTGGACAGCGAAATGTTGCCGCTGGTTACCGTACCGAGGTTAAACCCGCCACCCTGCCAGGCATATTGTTTTGTGCGGAAGCCCTGCCCATCGCGTTTGTACGGGTCCATGGTGGCCGAGGCCGTCAGGTTGACCTTCTGGAACAGGGTCGAACGCAGGTAGAGGCTGATGGGCGACAATTTCATCGTATCGGCGAGGAAGTTGTAGCTGCCCGTAAAACCAAAGCCGTCGATCAGCTTCACCTTTTTAATACCGCCGTCGGTCGTGTCTTTTTTTGAACGCACCTTCATTTCGAGGTTGTTGTCGAAAGTGAAACTGAGTCCGCCGAACTCACCCCTGCTGAAGCCCCCGTACAACGTGCCGGTATATTTGCTGAATTCCTGCCTCCGTCCGTTGGCGGCGGTGTCAATCTTCACCGAGTACCAGTCTTTCCCGTTCAGGTCGGGCTTATAGCTGGCGCTGATGCTGGGACGGATCACATGCCGGATGGCCCTGATCGAACTGTTCTTACCAAACCGGTCGAACGTACCGAACAGCGCGGTATTCAGCCCGATGCTGAAGGATATGTCACGCGCGGTGTAAAAGCCCTTATACAGGGCAGTATCCACTTTCGACCGTGTTGAATCCCAACGCAAATACGATTGGGTGCCATACCACCGCTCGGTATAGCTGATGCCCGGCGATACCTGTATGGGGCCCAGCGAAGGCAACGCCAGCGTAATGGGAATGGTATGCTGGGCGCCCCATTGCATGGTGTCGATCAACTGCGCAAACGAGAAAGCGCTGTCGTAAAAAGACACCTGGTTCTGGAAAACCGTGTTCAGTCCGATACCCAGCTTCTCATACCATTTGGCTTCGCCCACGAAATTTTTAGGCTGGAAAGGATAGATCGTATTGGCGGTGAACGACCCGTCGGGCAGGCGGATCTGCATCAACCGGTTGTTCGAGTTCTGGTTGTGCCCCGCATTCAGGTTGAGGATGTATTTATTGTTCCAGTTCTTGCTGTAAGCGATCGACGAATACAACTGGTTATTGAAGTTGATGGTGGGGTTCACGCCCACATAGCGATTGAACTGCGTGGAGCCGGCATTGACGCTTGCCTGGAAGCTGGTGCCGGGTCGCGCTTTGGTATCGGCCGAGTGGCTCCATTGTATATTCCAGGTCTGCGCCGTTTCAAAATCCTTCAGTGCCGTCGGGTTGCTGCTCAGGTAACGGGTTCGCTGAAAGGAAAGATTGAGCCGGCCCGAATATTTGTAACGTTTCCGGTAGGTGGGCGTCAGCACGCCGCGCCATCCGCCATACGAATAGACATCGCCCCTGAACATGACGTCGAACATATCGTTCAGCACCTTGTAGTATCCCAGTCCTTCGAGCCCCAGGCCGAATTGTTCATTGGCGGTGAACTGGGGCGGCAGAATACCCGAATGGCGGCCCTGCGACAAAGGGAAGAACCCGAAAGGCAGGTAGATGGGCACGGGCACCCCTTCAAATTCAGGATGCACCGGTCCGCTGACAGCCAGTTTCTGGTTCACGAGCTTCATCTTATTGGTGCGGAAAGCAAAGTGCGGCGTATCGAGGTTGCAGGTGGTGAAACGGCCATGCAACGCATAGAAATCGGTCAAGTTCACTTTCTTGATGTTCTCGCCATATACAAACATTTCGCCCTGCTGGGTAAACGTGTGTTTGGTGATGCCTTTCTGGGTCTTGAAATTGTAGACGATGCTGTCTGCATCCATATTGCTTTCGCCCTGTACAAAATGCGGTTTGCCCACTTGTGCACCCGCGCTGTCGAGTGAGAATGTAGCCACCACGATCTGTGAAGGCTGGTCGAGCTCGATCTTATAGGCCTGGAGATCGAGGTCTTTGTATTTGGTGGATGACTTGTTGTACAAGATGATTTTCTTGGTAGGCACATCGAGCACCATCGAATCGGAAGCGGTATAGTCGACCGGTCCGTCGAGTGAATCACGGCTCATTTTTACCTGGAAAGTGTCGACCGCTACCCGGCCTGAATCTGTTGCCCGCAGCAGGCTGTCCGCCCCGGTTGTATCTGTTCGTGCACCCGGCGCCGTGTCTCTTTGCAGCGGCACCGTATCATTCGCCACGGCGGCTTTCCCTGCTGTTAACGCTCCGCCAAAAACCCCGCTTCTGCCTGCTTTTGCCGGACTAAAAAATGCATTCAGGCATATTACCAGCGCAAAAAGCCCTAAT
>JAKPBL010000499.1 GCA_029778965.1 Bacteroidota bacterium | reverse complement strand
ATGGTTATTGGTAACGATATAACCGTCGTTGCTGATGATTACGCCCGAGCCGGAGGCTTTCTGGTCGGGTTGGGAAAACGAACGGCCGTCGCCCCCGAAAAAGCGGCGAAAGATGTCATCACCTCCGAAGAAATCGTCGGGCGATGGTTGCTGGGTGCGCCCTGTTTTTTTAAAAGTAGTTACCGTTTTAATGTGCACCACCGAAGGCACAGCCGCGGTAGCTGCTTTTTCAAAATCGACGGGACCACCCGCTGTTTCGGTATAACCCGTTTTCAGCACCGGCATTTTTTCTGCCAGTACACTGTTAACAGTGGTATCCCTTTTACTGTATGCATAACCGCCCGCTGCTGAGATGGAGCAAAAAGCGAGAACGGCTATCCAGGTTTTTGTGTTCATTGTCTATTCAGTTTGATTTTTCCAATTGTTTTTCAGCATTAAAATTGGAAACACAACCTGAAGAGATTCTAAAGAAATGGATTACCGGTTGTTAAAATGGATTGAAAACCGGTGCAGTCCGTTAATAAAATCATAATGGATATCGTATTGGTAGATGGCGGCGATCTTGCGAACGATTTCCAATCCGAGGCCGGTGCTGTTGCTGTCGTTGCTTTGCTTCTGGAAACGCTGGAATATCTTGTCGGCCGGCAGGGCGCTATCCGTCCCCGTATTGCTGATAGACAGCCAGCCCGCGCCGGTCTCTACCTCGATGCTGCCGCCTTTGTAGTTATGCCGGATGGCATTGCCCAGCAGGTTGCTCACCAGCATTTCTATCAGCGCCTTATCGGCCCGCAGGATATTATCGGCAGCCAGCGACGATATTATGCCGATGCTTTTTTCTTCCATTTGCAGGCGGTACTCGCCAAGAAAATGACGCAGTACGCTGTTCAGCGAAATGTCTTCGATAAGATCATACTGGTTATTGTCTATCCGGGTAAGCACCACCAGGCTCCTGTTGAGGCGCGCCATACGCTGGGAGGCATCTGCAAGTCCGCCGATCAGCAGGGCCTGCTCTTCCGTCAGCGGGTTGGTTTGCATCAGCAGCTCCAGCTTGCCCTGCATTACTGCCAGGGGCGATTGCATTTCGTGCGATGCATTTTCGGTAAATTCTTTCTGCGCGGCAAAACTTTTCTCATTCCGCTCCACCAGCTCGCGCAGGGAGGCATTGAGCTCATTGAACTCCTGCACCGAGCTGGTGGGGAGGGAAAGTGCTCCAGACTTCTCCAGGTTATAACCCCTTAGCTGCAGCAGGGTCTGGTAAAAAGGTTTCCAAATGGTCTTGGACAATTGCCGGTTGATCAGCAACAGGCCAACAAGCAACAGCGCCAGCAGCAGCAATTCGATCAGTACAATGCTCGTGATCAGCCTGTAACGGTTCGGCAGCGGGTTGCTTACCTGCAACACCACAGGAACACCGTTAACGGTGAACCCGCTTTGCAGCACACGGCAGGGGATCTTTGTTTGTGCATGCGGGTCATATATATCCTGCGTTTCAATTTTGGTGAAGTCGCTGCGTACCGATAAAAAGCGAAGGGTTATATTCTGATCGAGGAAATGAATTTCGGCAGGTGCGTTCCGAACCAGGGCATCGCTGATGCGAGGCTTCAGTATCTCGCGCGTGGCAAGCAGGTCGTTATCGACCGCTTTTAATACCAGGTTGTGTACCAGGAAATAAAACAGCGGAATACCCGCCAGCAATACCAGTACCGAATATAATATATACGATCTTATGGTTTTCTGCAGCAGCTTCATCCCACGGTCAGTTTATAACCCATGCCATAAATGGATTTGATATAATCGTCGGCGCCCGCTGAAGCCAGCTTTTTTTTCAGGTTCTTCATGTGCACGTAAATAAAATCAAAGCTGTCGTACAGCGCGGCGCCGTCGCCGGAAATCGCCTCGGCAATGGCGTTTTTGGAAATAACCCGGTTCTTGTTGTTCAAAAGAT
>JAKPBL010000600.1 GCA_029778965.1 Bacteroidota bacterium | reverse complement strand
CATCGACCCTTGCCCGGTTCACGGCGGTGAAATCAACATTGAGCGCTTTGGTAAGGTCCCAGCGCAGGTTATAATAGCGATCAAACGTAAAATACTTGTCGTAGGTTTCCGGCAGTACCGACTTGGGGCCTCCTACGTTTTTAGGTCTCACCGCACCAAACTGCCTGTTCACGTCGGCCCGGAAGCTCAGCAGTGACGGCATATAGTTCAGGTTGAAATCTTTTACCAGGTCGAACCATTTGGGTTGACCCTTCATTATTTTCTTGAATGGCTCCCAGTATTTGGGTGTGGTGGTATAGTTGTACCCAAGACCGGCGCGGTGGCGGGTGACCTCCTGCGATTCGATCAGCGGGCTGTAATGTTCTGTTTTGGTGTAAGAATAACTGACATCGAAATTCTCGACGCTGTATATCCGGGGCTTTTTGCCGTTGGTATTCATCTTGCGCACGTTGGTGAAGTTGACCGTTTTGGTAGTGGTCATATCAACGGCATCGCGCCTGATCGAATCGCGGGCGGCGCCGCTGTTCGCATTGAGTTTGTCTTTCAGCTTCACGTCGAGGTCGTAAGGATCGTATTCGGGCGTGATGACCGTTTGCGAGTAGCCTGCATAAACGGGGATCGACAGACCGGTAGCCGGCGGCAGCAGCTTGCCCAGCTCCAGATTGGTGGCCGCATCGAACTGGCTGAAATTCTCCCGGCTCCTTTCATTCACCCGTTGGTCAAGATTACCGAAACCAACACTGCGATAAGCACCGGCCAGCGACACGGTACCGAGATCTGCCATTTTTATATCCACCCGGCCCGTTGCGGCCCATCCGCCTTTCTCATCGATCTTCGACAAGCGCAATTCATTAAACCAGGTTTCGGAACAAACGCTGCCGCCCGAATTATTGTGAATGCCGAGAAACATACCCCGCACCTCACCGAGGTTGGGATTGCCGAAAATGGCATATGTTTTACCATCGGCGTCTACTTCTTTATAATACAGGTTCGGCTGTCCGCTGGCATTGCGGCTCAGCTTCAGTTTGATCAGCCGCTGAATGTCGAGCGCCAGCTCATTCTGCGTAGGCCACACCACGTCGGCGGTGGCATCGGTATAACGGCCGGCGGGCGTCACCTTCAGCGGAATGCGCACCTCATAGTAGTTGCCCACAAAATCGTTCCCGATGCGTATTACCGCGCTCAGGTCATTGTCGTTCAGCGTGGGCGAACCGATAACGCCTTCGGTATGAATGAACATCCTGAGCTCACCATATTGCCGCAGGTCGAGGTTCATGGTTTTGAACACGCCACGCCCTTCATTGGCAGCCAGGTTGCAAACCTGCATGCTCATGGCCTGTTCATTCATTTGAATGTTGACGTTGTTATTGCTCAGGGCCTGTACTCTTTCTATACCCGGCGGCAATACGTAGTTGACCGGCGCGCGGTTGGCATTTTCTTCGATGTTCACCGCCAGCACATTCTGCGTAGTGGGCGAATTAGCGGGCAGGGTTTTATACGTTCCGGTGGTATCGAGCTCGAACGAAAACCGGCGCCACTGGTTGCGTACCAGCTCCAGCTTGGCAAAACGGGTGATCACCGAATCTTCAAAACCGGTCAGGTACATCCTGATAAAACGGATGGATTTGAAATCGGGGATGTCGCCCACCTTCCTGTCGTACTCATCGATGGGAATGCGGAACTGCAGCCAGCGTTGCTGTACGCCCGAAGAATCGAAGCTGCGCGAGTCGGTGATGAAATTACGGCCTACCACCATGTCTTCGGGCCGCATAGATACTTTATACTGGAAGTACTCTTCCAGTTCGTTCAGCGTATTGTCTTTGTTCAGGTCTTCCTGGTCGGGGTACAGCGTGAACGCTGTTGTCACCGTTGAATTGGCGGCGGCGATGGGCGAGTTGCCATGCGGGCCATTGATCGATTTATAACGGGCAAGGATGTCCGCTCTTTCATCGTCGTAGCCGGCATCGCGGTAATTTTTAAAATTGTCTGACGAGGGGTCATTCAATGCGGCCTGGTACGCGGGCGAGCCGACGCCGGTAATAGCCGCCAGTTGTGTAAGGTAGTTGCCGAATTTCCGCCGCTCCGCTTCATCGTCGAGTCCGTCGAAGCCAACATCCTGGTAAGGCCGGTCGTTGGGGTCGTTGCTGAAGGCGGTGGTTACCTGGATGGGATTGCTCGGCACTTTTCCCCAGGTGGAGCTGGAATCTACCGTAGCCTGGATATTCGGCGTAGGCAGGCCGTTCTCGAAAAAGCGGCGGCCGTCGCTCAGCACGTCTTCCGACACGTTACCGAGGTTGAAATACAGGTCGCCACCGGCGCTGTTGGGTTGTTTCAGGAAGGGATCCTGCATCCAGAATTCGATGAATTCGACATTGCCGGTTTCAAAATCAACCTGGTCGAGCCCCCGCATAATACCGCCCCACCTGCTTTTGGGGTTGAGCAGGCGGCCGCTGCCGGCAACACTTCCCGGCCGGGCATCATAGTTATACGGGCCACGTTCGCTGGGGTAAAAGGCCATATCGAAGGTGATCAACTGGGCTACGCCGTAATCAGGTGTTTTGGCGGGGAACAGTTGCTGCTGCGAAACAGAGCGCACGCGCGGGTCGTCAAAATCCTGGTAGCCTTTAACGGGGTTATTACCGGCGTTTTTGTCCTGCAGCGTGGGCTCGATATTATACCAGGCAAACTTCGCACGGTTATACCCGTAGGCCAGCGAATCTTTCAGGCTGCCTTCGGGAAACAATCCATTTCCCTGCGGTGTGGAAGCAAGCGACCAGTTGATGATCGGAAAACGCAGGTCGATGCTGTTACGGGTGCCTTCAAAGTCGTCGATGTAGATCAATCCCTCG
>JAKPBL010000580.1 GCA_029778965.1 Bacteroidota bacterium | reverse complement strand
GGGTGAATTGGATGTTTTTTACAAATTTTATCTGCATAAGGTTTCAGTAAGGGTGATAAGACAGTATTATGGACAGCAATTTTCGTGCTGATAATTTAAAAGCATCTCTTAAAAAACAGAAAGTTGTAAACAATTTTGAATCGCATTGACGGGCGCCGACCAAAATTGGTTATAGCGCCTGGCTTCCCTGCCGGCCGAACTGACAGGCTGAAGAGCGTTAATTCATCTTGACCCGCTTCTTCAGCTCCTCTAACGGAAGGTTGATTGACTTGCCGATCTTTTGCCGGTTGCGGTAGGTGACAAGCTTCAAACTGGTTGCCCCCGCGGGAAAAACCAGCGGCTGGCTGTAAACGGGGTAATAAGCGTCGGGGTAAAATTCATCAAAACTATAATGGATTTCGAGCCCGGGAATCTCGTTTGACAATACCACCTGGATGGTGCTGTCGGTCAGTTTTTTTACGTCGATGATGGGATCATACACGCTGGTCGAATAGTTGACCTCCGCCTGGTCCGCCCGCTTGAAATGCGCTTCCGTTCTGGCGACGAAGTCCGGCCAGTTTTTTACCCGCGCGGGGCTCCATACCGACTCTGCCACCGCCCATCCACGCGGCCATAGCATGTATTGCAGGTGCCGCACGGTGTGCAGCCGCTCGCTCCACAGGTTTGCCTGCCCGCCCATGATATAGGTAGAATCCACTCCCTTGGGAACGGGGTTGAAATCGTATGATTTCCTCAAACGTACATTGCCATAAGTCGGCGGCTCCGCCAGCGGATCGCCCTGGTACAGATCAACGTAGGTATAAGTGGAGGGCGACATGATCACCGCATGTTTCATTTTTGCCGCTTCGATACCGCCTTTTTCGCCGCGCCAGCTCATCACCACCGCACCGGGCGCAATACCGCCTTCCAGTATTTCGTCCCACCCGATCATTTTCTTCCCTTTTGAAGCAATGATTTTGCTTACCCGCTTTACAAAATAGCTTTGCACCTCATCGAGGGTTTTCATTTTTTCTTTTGCCATCAGCGCCTTTACAGCGTCGCTTTTTTCCCAGAAACCTTTGTAGGTTTCATCGCCGCCCATATGAATGTATTCATAGGGAAAAAGCTGCGCGATTTCGCCGAAAACCTTGTCGAGCATCTCGTACACTTTCTCGTTGGCAGGGCACAGCGTATTGTCAACCAGTCCGTAGAAATGCCCGCCGGGCGGCCAGATCATAAATTTGTTGCCCACATTCACCTCGTAGGTGCCGGGCGTGCAGGCCAGTTCGGGATAAGCAGCCAGAACGGCCATGCTGTGCCCGGGAACATCTATTTCCGGAACAATAGTTACGAAACGCTCTTTTGCATAGGCGATGATCTCTTTCATATCGTCTTGCGTAAAAAAGCCGCCATAGTTTTTGGGCTCGCCCGGCTGCGGCGCAGCAAAGGTTGACCAGACACCGGTACGCTCGGGCCTGAACGCGCCTATCTCGGTGAGCTTCGGCAGGCTTTTGATCTCGATCCGCCAGCCCTGGTCGTCGGTCAGGTGCAGGTGCAGGAAAGTGTATTTGTACCTGACCATCTCATCGATAAAGTCTTTTACCTGCGTTTTGTCGAACCAGTGGCGAACCACATCGAGCATTAACCCCCGGTAAGCGAATCGTGGTTTATCGGCAATCGAAACATACGGTATTTTCCAGCTTATATTTTCTGCCGGTGCTTTGCGTTCAATTTCCGCGGGCAGCAACTGCCACAAGGTTTGGACCCCATAGAAGAGCCCCGCCGCCGTATTCGCCGTGATCACAACGCCGTTGCCGTTTACCTGCAGGGTATAACCTTCTCGCCCGAGGGCAGGGTCGTGCTTTTTAGTAAGCGCCAGGCGGATG
>JAKPBL010000578.1 GCA_029778965.1 Bacteroidota bacterium | reverse complement strand
GGGTGAATTTAGTAGGATGTGTCCTTTTTCTCTGTTCCATAACCAATGATGTGGTCATACTCACTTTATCAGGTTTTGTCTGCCAGCAAAGCAAAAAACACGACCAGCAGATAAATATAGCTTCCAAACATAACCCCCCTGGCGGCACTCTTCTCCATTTTCTGGTAAAGGCGTACGCTGAGCCAAATCATCGCCAGATTCGCGATCAGCACAATGACCAGACTAACCATTCCCGTTATGCCGACCAGGTAGGGAATAAATCCCACCGGTATCAACAGCGATGAATAGACGATCGACTGTATCGCGCTATAACGGGTCGGCCCTTTTTCAGACGGCAGCAGCCGGAAACCGGCTGTTTCATAGTCTTTGTGCGCCAGCCAGGCAATTGCCCAGAAATGGGGGAACTGCCAGAAAAACTGGATAGCGAACAAGGCCCATCCGCCCAGGTCTTTGACGCCGTTTTCAGCGATGAAGAGGGTGTCATTCCCCGCCGCGAACCCGATCAGGCAAGGCAAGGCGCCCGGAAAGGCTCCTACCAGCACAGAGATCGAATTCACCTTTTTCAGTGGCGTATAAATAAACGCGTACAGAAAAAGGCTGAATGCCGATAACGATGCCGCCAGCCAGTTGAACCAGTAACCCATCAGCAACACGCCCGCAACACCGGCAACCACGGCAAAGATCCATCCCTCGGTTTCACTCATCCTGCCCGCCGCCACCGGCCGGCCGGCCGTTCTTTTCATCAGCGCATCAGACGCTTTTTCGGTTACCTGGTTAATCGCGTTCGCACTTCCCGTTACCAGGAACCCTGCTATAAAAAGCAGCACGATACTGGTTACATCATACGCTACGACCTTTGGCGCCAGCAGGTAGCTTACTACCGCCGAGAACACCACCATGATTGTCAAAGAGAACTTCACCAGCAGCAGATAATCACGAATCTTTCCTCCTTTCTTGTTCTGCTGCATTGAATTTTTATTCAAACATCTCGAAAATAATGCCCTGCCTAAGACAGGGCATTATCTCACTAGTGACTGCTTTCGTTTTTGCCCACCGGCTCCGTTTGCGGAATAAAATCTCTTCCGTCTTTACCGTAATCGTATGCCCAGCGATGCACTTCGGGTATCTCCCCTTCCCAGTTTCCGTGGCCGGGATTGATCGGCGTTGTCCACTCCAGGGTATTGGAACCCCAGGGGTTCTGGGTACGCACCTTTCTTCCTTTAAATATCGAATAGAAGAAATTGAACACGAACAGCAACTGGACAGCGAATACTACAATGGTAACGATGGTGATCATGCGGTTGAGCCCGCCGAACTGGTTAAAGCTCACCCATCCGCTCACATCCAGGTACCTTCTCGGCATCCCCGCCAGCCCTTCGTAGTGCATGGGCCAGAAGATCAGGTAAGCGCCGATCAGGGTAATCCAGAAGTGGATATATGCCAGCGTATTGTTCATGTACCGGCCAAACATTTTCGGGAACCAGTGATAAACCCCTGCAAACATGCCGAAGAACGACGCTACGCCCATTACGATGTGGAAGTGGGCGATCACGAACATCGTATCATGCAGGTGCATATCGATGGTGGAGTTACCCACGAAAATACCGGTCAGTCCGCCGGAAATGAACATGCTCACGAACCCGATCGAGAACAGCATACCCGGTGTGAACCGGATATTACCGCGCCAAAGCGTAGTGAGCCAGTTAAATACCTTGATGGCCGACGGAACGGCGATCAGCAGGGTCAGCAACACGAACACAGAGCCCAGGAAGGGGTTCAGGCCGGTTACGAACATATGGTGCGCCCATACCAGGAAGGCCAGGGAACAGATGGCGAACATGGAACCCACCATCGCGATATAGCCGAAGATCGGTTTACGGGAATTGGTGGCCATGATCTCAGACACCATACCCATGGCCGGGAGCAGAATGATATATACTTCGGGGTGACCCAGGAACCAGAAAAGGTGCTGGTACAGAATGGCTGAACCGCCTTCGTTCGGCAGTGCCTTCTGGGTGCTGGCCAGGAAAATGTCAGACAGGTAGAAGCTGGTACCGGCATGACGGTCGAACAACAGCAGGATAAAACCGGAGAACAGTACCGGGAAGCTCAACACGCCGAGTACGGCAGTGAAGAACAACGCCCAGATGGTCAGCGGCAGTCTTGTCATCGCCATACCTTTCGTACGCATGTTCAGGATGGTCGAAATATAGTTCAGGCCCGCCAGCAACTGCGATACCACGAACAGGGCCATGGCAATCAGCCAGAGATCCATCCCAACCTTCGACCCTTCCGACGCATCACCCAGGGCGCTCAATGGCGGATAGGCCGTCCATCCCCCGCTCGCCGGGCCTGTTTGTACAAACAGCGACGAAATCATTACGATACTGGCGATAAAGAAGAACCAATAGCTGAGCATATTCATCATCGGCGATGCCATATCCCGGGCGCCCACCTGCAACGGAATGAGCAGATTGGCAAAAGTGCCTGAAAGGCCGGCCGTCAGTACGAAGAAGATGAGTACGGTACCGTGCATGGTAACCAGCGCGTAATAAAACTCCGGCTGGATCTTGCCACCTGCGGCCCACTTGCTGCCTAAAATATCTTCGAGAATGGGGAAGCTCTGGTCGGGGTATCCCAACTGTAAGCGGAATAACACCGAAAAGAGGCCACCGATGATCGCCCAGATAATACCCGTTATCAGGAACTGCTTGGCAATCATTTTATGGTCCTGGCTGAAGACATATTTTGTAATAAAAGTCTCCTGGTGGTGGTGCCCATGATGCTCATCGTGATGAACCTCGTGCGTAGTGACCACTCCTCCCTGCAAGCTTGCTTCGTGACTCATTGTAATCTGTTTATGAGCGGTACGTCAAATTTAATTGTTTATGGCGGGTTGTGCGCCGTCGGGGTC
>JAKPBL010000550.1 GCA_029778965.1 Bacteroidota bacterium | reverse complement strand
TGATATCGATCTCTATCGTATCTCGCTTGCCAAGGTCATCGACCTCGTAGATCAGCTTCCAGCTCGAGCCCATATCTGTTTTGAACAGCCGCCGTACACCATTGCTTTCCGTATTGTCCGCCGGGGCGCCACCGCTCTTACCGGCAGTTTCATTTCCCTTGCGGGAGAACACGGAAAGAAGTCCGCCTTTTTTCTCCGTTCCCCGCGCTTTGCCATCATCGCTTTTATTAACCGGCGGCGGCGTTTTCGCTGCGGTTGATGCCTTCTCCGCGGAAGTGATTTTCTCGGCCGGCGCCTTTTCCGTTAGCGGCGTTGCGGGTGATTGCCCGGCAACCGACGCCGTATTCTCTTTCTCCGCCACAGGCGCCTCCCTAACGGGTGCACCCGTGGTTACAATCGTCTTCTCCGCCGCGGCTGCAGCGGTTGCGGCGGGAGCTGCCGTTGCCCCGGTACTGTCAGCAGCCTTGCCGGCGGCCCGCTTCTGTTCTGCACCGGCGATGGCTGCCGTACGTGGTGCAGCGGCCGGGGTGCTGCCGCCCGTCGCCAGCGCGTTGCCCCGATAGGGCTGATGGTATAAAATGGAACTGTCGTTTACCGCCTGCGAAAGCCGCAGCGCAAACGCATCGGATCTTTTCATCAGGTTCGCGAACTGCTGCTCGTTCCGGCCCAGGCGCCGGATGGTCACATTTTCGTTTTTTTGCACGTCGATCAACCGCCAGCCGTCGGTGCTGTTCTTCAGCAGATAGGCCGCTTCGACCAGGGTATCTTTGATGGCAAACTGAAATACCGGCTGGGGCTGGCCTTGCAATCCCACCACAATATCCCCCGTCCAGTGTCGCAACGGCGCCAGAATAAGAAAATTTCCAGGAGAAGAAAGCACCAGGCTATCGCTTGTGCGGATATAAAAAGGCAACGACGGATCACTCTCCAGGTACAGGTAGCCACCATCCTGGGCACGCAGGCCAGACCAGCCGGCGATGCCTGCCATGAAATATATTAAAAAGAAGGTTCTCAACTGCTGATGTATCAACTACAAAGCTAATTAAATCAGGCATTTAGCACCTTCCATACTTTTTATCTTCCGCTTAAAAACTGAAAAACTACTTTTACAGCCGCAAAAACTTGCTTCATGAAAAAAGGAATTCTGTTTTCCCTCTTGTGCTGTATGGCCCTGGTCGCCTTTACGCAAGACACGCCTGTGCCCGATCCGTACCGGCCGGCCGCAGAAAAGATCAACGACCTGGTTCATACCAAACTGGATGTATCGTTCGACTACGCAAAGGCATGGATGCCCGCCAAAGCCTGGATCACCCTGCAACCCCATTTCTACCCGACCGATTCCCTCCGGCTCGACGCCAAAGGCATGGAAATAAAATCGGTTGCACTGGTAAACGGCAATAAGACCGAAGCGTTGAAATACGCGTACGACGGTATGAACCTGCGCATACAGTTAAACAAGACCTACCAGAAGAACGAAAAATATACGGTATATATCGATTATATCGCCAAGCCGAATGAAGTGAAGGTGAAAGGAAGCGCCGCCATCAACGATGCCAAGGGTTTGTATTTCATCAACCCCCAGGGCACCGAAAAAGACAAACCCACCCAGATATGGACACAGGGTGAAACCGAAGCCACTTCGGTATGGTGCCCCACGATCGACCGGCCCAACCAGAAAACAACAGAAGAGATCAGCATGCGGGTGCCCGATAAGTATGTAACGCTGAGCAACGGGCTGCTGGTAAAACAGCAAAAGAACAACGACGGCACGCGCACCGACTACTGGAAGATGGATATGCCGCATGCGCCTTATCTTTTCTTCATGGGCGTGGGCGACTATGCCATCGTCAAAGACAGCTACAACGGCAAAGAAGTCAGCTACTATGTAGAAAAACAATACGAACCTGTTGCCCGAAAAATTTTCGGCAACACCCCCGAAATGATGGCTTTCTTTTCCCGCATCACGGGCATCGAATATCCCTGGCAGAAATATGCGCAGATCACCGGTCGCGATTACGTAAGCGGCGCCATGGAAAACACGACGGCGACCCTGCACCAGGAAAGCGCGCAGCAGGATGCGCGGGAACTGGTGGACGGTAACCGCTGGGAAGACGTCATCGCCCATGAGCTTTTCCACCACTGGTTCGGCGACCTGGTGACCGCAGAAAGCTGGAGCAACCTTACCGTAAACGAATCGTTTGCCGACTTCAGCGAAACCTTGTGGAATGAATACAAATATGGTAAAGACGCCGGCGACGCCACCAATTACAACGGCATGCAGGCTTACCTCAACAATCCCGATAACTACACCAAAGACCTGGTTCGCTTCCATTACGCCGATAAAGAAGATATGTTCGACGCCGTCAGCTATTCGAAGGGTGGAACCATCTTGAACATGCTCAGGAATTACCTCGGCGACTCCGCTTTTTTCAACGGGCTGAATGTGTACCTCACAACCAACCGGTTTAAAGCGGCCGAGGCCCACCAGTTGCGGCTGGCCCTTGAACAGGTCAGCGGCCGGGACCTGAACTGGTTCTTCAACCAATGGTATTTCGGTGCCGGTCACCCGAAACTGGATATCAGCTACCAGTACGACGATGCAGCGGGCAAGGTGAAAGTAATACTGCAACAAACCCAGGAAAGCGGGCAAACATTCCAGTTACCCATGGCGATTGATGTATATGAAAACGGGAAAAAGACACGGTACCGGGTCACCCTGGAAAACAAGCTCGACAGTTTTGTATTCAACTATAAAAAGCGACCCGATCTTGTCAATGTTGACGCCGACAAGGTGATCACCAGCGAAAGAAACGACAGCAAAACAATGGAGCAATACGCTTTCCAATACAAGGAAGCGGGCAATTACGTTGATCGCCGGGAAGCAATAGAATTTGCCGCGGGACAGCAAAACAACGTGGTGGCGCTCGACATTTTGCGCACAGCGCTCAGGGACAAATACCATGGGCTGCGTCAGCTTACCTTGGAAAAGCTCGATATGAAGAATGCGGTCGTTAGAACCGCCATGGAAAAAACGATTACAGACCTGGCCGGCAACGACCCGAAAGCAGTGGTAAAAGCCAAGGCAATCGAGCTGCTGGGCGAATACCAGAAACCAGAATACCTGGCCATTTTCCAGAAGGGTGTAAAAGACTCTTCTTATTCTGTAGCGGGCGCCAGCCTGCAGGCGCTCTCGGTACTCGATAAAGACGCGGCCCTGGCCATCTGCAAGCAACTGATCGGCCAGCCCCTGAAAGCCAAGCTGATCGGCCCTGTTGCCACCATCGCTGCCATAAACGGACTGGATGACGCCCTTCCAGCGGTCCTCAACAGCTTTAAAGGCATGGGCATATCGCAGGAAAAGCTGGACCTGCTGCAACCCGTTGCCATTTTATTGGCCAGGTCAAAAGATGTCGCCGCCGTAAAAAATGGCGTTGACGAGATTGTCACCTTCCGTGATGGGATCCCTAAAGCATACCAGGCGCAGCTTGCTCCCTTTATCAACGACATGGTTCTTCAGGGTATCATGAACGCTAAAATGAAAGACGGCAGCAAAGAACTGGCCGATTATATAAAGGCCAAAAAAGAGAGCGCAAAAGGATTCTAGCCGCTCCTGCTTATAACGTCAAAGAGGCTGCCTCACAATAATGAGGCAGCCTCTTTTAATTCGGGTCACTGTCGAGAGACCGAACAACCTCATTTATCTTTGACGAAAC
>JAKPBL010000531.1 GCA_029778965.1 Bacteroidota bacterium | reverse complement strand
CTTGCTGGACGGGGGTTTCAGCGAAAATAAAAGAGGACAAATTGATGAAAAAACCAATTTGTCCTCTTTTGTTGCCCGACCTGGATTCGAACCAAGACAAACAGAACCAAAATCTGTCGTACTACCATTATACTATCGGGCAATCCGTTCCGCTAAGGGAGTGCAAAAATAGCAGAAGGAGGCATTTCCTCCAAAAAAAACTCGGTTATTATACAGCAAGGGTCACTCGGTTATAACCGCTATTTTTAACCAAACAACCGTTATGCATACCCCCCGCAGAAAATTCCTGACCGGCGCCGGCAAATGGGGACTGGGCGCAGTATTAACCACCGCGTTTCAGCCGGCCTGGAGTCGCGGACTGACCCACAGCCTCGAAAAATTCCGCCACTGGCCGGCGCCCGAACTGGCTGCCGAGGAGGAATTCTGGTACAGCATCCAGCAGGCATACACGGTTTCCCCTTCGCTGATCAACCTCAACAACGGGGGCGTGAGCCCTTCTCCCCGCGTGGTGCAGGAGGCGATGAAAAAATACCATGACCTCAGCAACGAAGGCCCCAGCTACTACATGTGGCGCATTCTCGATGCGGGCCGCGAACCCCTGCGCCGCAACCTGGCTAAACTCGCGGGGGCCGACCCCAATGAAATTGCGATCCAGCGAAATGCTTCGGAGGCGCTGGAAACAGTCATCTTCGGTCTGCCGCTGCGGGCAGGCGACGAAGTGGTGCTGTCGAAGCAGGACTATCCCAATATGATCAATGCCTGGAAACAGCGGGAAGCGCGCGACGGCATCAAACTGGTATGGATCAATCTTGACCTGCCGTCTGAAGACAGGGCTTACCTGACAGGCCAATATACCAGGGCTTTTACGCCCAAAACCAAGGTGGTGCATATCACCCATATCATCAATTGGAACGGCCAGATACTGCCGGTAAGGCAGATCGCCGATGCCGCCCATGCCAGGGGGATCGATGTGCTGGTAGACGGGGCCCATAGCTTTGCCCATTTCAATTTTACCATTCCCGACCTGGGCGCCGACTATTTCGGCACCAGCCTGCACAAATGGTTGAGCGCCTCCATCGGCACGGGCATGCTGTATGTGAAAAAAGAAAAGATCGCCGCCTTATACCCGATGTTCGGATCGCCCGACCACCGGTCGCCCGATATCCGCAAATTCGAGAACCTCGGCACACGTCCCTTCTTTATCGAGCAGGCGATCGGCAAGGCCATCGAGTTTCATGAAATGATCGGTATTGAGCGCAAGGAGAAAAGACTGCATTTCCTGAAGAATTACTGGATCAGCAAGGTGAAAGACATTCCCGGCGTGGAGATCGGCACACCATTATCACCCGAATTCGGTTGTGCCATCGGGTTAGTCAATATCAAGGGCAGGAAACCATCGGAGCTCGACAGTTTCCTGTATGACAAATATAAAATTCATGTGGTCGGTATCGAATGGGAGAACATCCGGGGTGTGCGAATTACTCCTCATGTATATACCAGCATCAAGCAGCTCGACCTGCTGGCCGATGCGATCAGGGAATTTGCACAGCAAAAAAGTTTTTAAACCGCTTTCACCAGGAAATAATCACGTTTTCCTTTCTGGATAAGCATATACCGGTCGTTCAGCAGCAGGTCGCGGGTAATGCTGGCATCGATGCCTTTTATCTTGCTTTTATTAACGCTGATGCCCCCGTTCTGCACCATTTTCCGGGCTTCGCCCCTGCTGGGAAAGATGCCGGTATCAGCCAGGAAGCTTACAATATCGACCCCGCTGTCCATACCCGTGCGGCTGTATTCCACCTGCGGAACCCCGTCGAGCACCTGCAGCAACTGGGTTTCATTGAGCTGCTGCAATACCTCGGTGGTGGCATTGCCGAACAGTATTTCTGAGGCCTTTAACGCAAACGCATATTCGTCAGCCCCGTGCACCAGGGTAGTGATCTCGGCGGCCAGCGTTTTCTGGAGCAGCCGCTGGTGGGGCGCCTGCTGGTGCTGCGCCGTCAGCGTTTCAATCTCTTCCTTGGGCAGGAAGGTGAAAATCCTGATCCATTTCGCTGCATCGTCGTCGGACGCGTTCAGCCAGAACTGGTAAAACTGGTAGGGAGATGTTTTGGCAGGATCGAGCCACACATTCCCTTTCTCCGTTTTGCCGAATTTACCGCCGTCTGACTTGGTCAGCAGGGGGCAGGTGAAGGCAAATGCCTCGCCGCCGCCCATCCGCCGGACCAGCTCGGTACCGGTAGTGATATTTCCCCATTGGTCGCTGCCACCCATTTGCAGCTTGCAATGCTTGTGGGTGTACAGCCAGTAGAAATCATATCCCTGGATCAGTTGGTAGCTGAACTCGGTAAAGCTGATGCCGCTTTCTCCCTCGATCCGCTTGCGCACGCTGTCTTTCGACATCATGTAATTCACCGTGATATGTTTGCCCACATCCCGGATAAAATGAAGGAAGCCGAAGTCCTTGAACCAATCGTAATTATTCACTATTTCGGCCGAATTGGGCAGCTCAGGGTTAAAATCAAGGAACCTGGACAACTGGCCCCGGATGCCGGCCAGGTTTTTCGCCAGCGTTTCCTCGTCCAGCATTTTGCGCTCCTCGGCCTTGAACGAAGGGTCCCCCACCATACCGGTGGCGCCTCCTACCAGCGCGAAGGGCTTATGACCCGCTTTTTGCAGGTGCACCAGCAGCAGGATGGGCACCAAGCTGCCAATGTGCAGGCTGTCGGCCGTGGGATCAAACCCGATATAACCTGCCGTCATCTCTTTATTGAGCTGTTCTTCCGTTCCGGGCATGATATCCTGCAGCATACCCCGCCATCGTAATTCTTCGATTAAATTCATAAAAAGGCTGCAATTTGCAGCAAAACTACGGCAATACGAGGAAGCGGGCGACGCAATATCGGCCGGGCACCCGCGTTAGTACTGATTGCCGTCATTATGCTTATTCTGAAAGTTGATCCCATGCGATGTACTACCCGAGGGCTGTTGTTTTGTGCGCTTTTTCTCCCGTTCCTTACCCAGGCCCAGTTCCGGAAATACTCCAATGAGTTCCTGAATATCGGGGCAGGCGCCCGCGGACTGGCAATGGGATCGGCCCAGGTAGCCAGCGTATCTGACGGATCGGCCGGCTACTGGAACCCCGGCGCCCTGGCCCAGGTAAGAGACCAACCGCAGGTGAGCCTGATGCACGCGGAATATTTTGCGGGAATAGGTAAATACGATTACGGGAATATAGCCATTCCGCTGAGCGATGGTAAACGTACCATCGGGCTGTCGGTGCTCCGTTTCGCGGTAGATGATATACCGAACACCGTTTTCCTGGTCGAGCCCGACGGAACCATCAATTTCGACAACATCACCACTTTCTCTTCGGCCGATTATGCCTTCCTTTTTTCGTATGCGCAGAAAGTTAAAATGAAAGACCCCGAGAAGCAGCTTAACCTGGGCTTCAACGCCAAGATCATCCACCGCAAGGCGGGTGAATTTGCCCGGGCCTGGGGCTTCGGCTTCGACGCGGGGGTGCAGTACATACACAAACGACTGCAGGTGGGCCTGGTAGCGCGCGATGTGACCACCACTTTCAATGCATGGACCTATAATATCAGCGATAAGATGCGCGAGGTGTTTTATGTTACGCAGAACGATATTCCTGTAAAATCGACTGAACTGACGGCGCCGAAGCTGATTGCCGGCGCAGCGTACAATTTCAAGCTGGGCAGCAGGATCAGCCTGCTGGCAGAAGGAAACCTCGATTTTACCTTTGACGGACGGCGAAATACGGTGATCAGCTCCAAAGTGGTGAGCGTTGACCCGAAGATCGGCCTGGAAGCGAGTTACAAAAACATCATTTTCGTGCGGGGCGGCATCAATAATTTCCAGCGGGCGCTGGAAGACGAAGACAGTACCTATACCAAAAAAGTGTGGATCTATCAGCCCGCCATCGGCGCTGGTTTCCGGCTGCAGAACGTAGCGATCGATTATGCTTTTACCAACCTGGCCAACCAGTCGAACCCGTTGTACACACATGTGTTTTCGCTGAAGCTCGACCTGGTAAAGAAAAACAAGAAAAAGTAACAGCCTGACCTTATGCAAAAGAAGTACAGATACCTGGTTCGCTTTTTTCAACTGACGCTGGCCGTGGTTGCCAGCTCGCTGGGCGTTCAGGCGCAGGTTTACAATAACGAATGGATCGACTACAGCAAAACCTATTATAAGTTCAAGATTTCGTCCGACGGATTGTATCGCCTGCCTGCCGCCCTGTTACAGGCGAATGGACTGGAGAATGTGCCGGTTACCCAGTTTCGCCTGTTTCGCAATGGCCAGGAAGTTGCCTTATACACTTCTGTCAGTGCGGGCTCGCTGCCGGCCGACGGATATATCGAATTTGTGGGAAAGGCAAACGACGGCGGTCCCGACCGCGGCTTGTATCGCAGCCCGTCTTACCAGCACACCCAGCGATACAGCCTTTTTAATGATACCGCTACCTATTTTCTGACCGTTGACCCCAACGGTGCGGGGAAACGCTTTGCCACCGTGGTAAACAATGTGGCTGCGAACAGCCTGCCGGCTGAACCCTATTTCATGTACACGTACGGAAACTATTATAAAGCAAAGATCAACCCGGGACTGGCAAATATCATCGAAGGAAACTATTTCTATTCTTCGGGCTTTGATCTGGGAGAGTACTGGTCGAGTGCAGATATCCGGGAAAAGACTTCTCTTAACGATAACGCGACCAATTTACAGGTGGCGGCTTCAGGCCCCAATGTCAGCTTCCGGTTCGGCGTTTCCGGTAATACCTACAATACACGCCGGGCGCAACTGAGCGTCAACAGCCAGTTGCTGAAAGACACGGCGATGAATTATTTCTCCAGCGCTGTTCTATCGACCAGCTTTTCTCCATCGGTAATAGCGTCTAATACGGCTGCCATCAGCTTTACCAATTACCAGCCTCCCGCCGCAACCAATGTTGACAGAATGGTGGTTTCGTTTTACGAGATGACTTATCCACGCCTGTTTTCATTTAATAATACCACCTGGTTCCCCTTTACCCTGGACGCCCGGTCGCAGGGATATTACCTGGAGATAACAAACTTCAACGCGGGGGGAGCCGCTCCTGTTCTGTATGACACCGAAACAATGGAGCGGTATGACGCCAATACCGAAGTGACGGGCGTTTACCGGTTCGCGTTGCGCGGATCGATCACCGCCCGGAATATGGTGCTGGTGAGCCGGGCGGCCGGTAATATCAAGACGGTAGCAGCCCTGCAACCCAAAACCTTTGTAAACCTGAACAGTCCTGACAACAGGGGGAATTTCCTGATCATTTCGAATAAGGTCTTGTATAATGGCGCTAACGGCCGTAACCCGGTGGAAGAATACCGCAGCTACCGGAGCAGTGCCGCGGGCGGGAGCTATAATGCCAAAATCTATGACATTGATGAACTGACCGATCAGTTCGCATTTGGTGTTTATGGCCATCCGTCGGCGGTCAAGAATTTTATTTCGTATGCGCGCGACCGTTTTGGCGGCGCTCCCAAAGCGTTTATTATTGGTAAAGGCGTGTTATACAACCAGTATTGGAATTCGCCCACCACCGAGCGTCCGCGGCTCCGGGAACAGAATATGGTGCCGACATTCGGTCACCCGGGTTCAGACAACATGCTGGCCACGAGCAGCACTGTCAGTCCGGTTGCGCTCACCGAAATTGGCCGTCTGAGTGTTATCAACGGCGATGAGGTGCTCAACTACCTGGAAAAAGTGATTGAATACGAGCAGGCGCAGCATGCTGCCTCCAACCGGATTGCAGATAAGTTGTGGATGAAGAATGTGCTGCATGTTACAGGTGCAACCGATGCGCTGCTGGGAACTGCTCTCTGTAGCTACGTCAATGCTTATAAGACCATCATCGACGATACGTTAACGGGCGCCAATACCACCGTGCTTTGTAAGGCTGTTTCCGGCACCAACGACCAGGCGGGCGGAGAAATCGCCCGGCAGAAAATTGAAGAAGGCATCAGCTTGCTGACTTATTTCGGACACTCGTCGGCGTCGACCCTTGAATTCAGTATTTCCGATCCGAACGATTACAACAATGCCGGCAAGTATCCTGTGTTTTCGGTGAATGGCTGTTATGCCGGTAACTTCTTCGACTTTAGCAATGGACGGTTTGAAACATGGGAAACGCTGAGTGAAAAGTATGTACTGACCAGGCAGAGAGGCGCTATTGCATTTATCGCCAGTACTCACTTCGGCGTAACCAATTACCTGCATCACTACCTGAATTCTTTCTATACCAGAATTGCGAAAACAAATTACGGTACTACCGTCTGCGATGCCTCGCTTAAAAGCCTGGCCGACCTGGTAAATGAAACGAATAATACCGATTACCTGGCCAGGGCGCATGCGGAACAGATCACCTATCACGGAGACCCGGCGCTGGTACTTAATTTCCAGGCCAAGCCCGACTACGTGGTTGAAGCATCGTCTATACGGCTCGACCCTGGATTTATCTCCATTGCCGACCAGCAATACAAACTGTCGGTTACCATCTATAACCAGGGTAAGGCCACGGCTGATTCGGTATCGGTTGAAATCTCACGCGTATCGCCTGCAGGCGTCACTACTACCTTGTTTAACCAGAAGATGGCGCCCATAAACCTGGCCGACTCGGTGGTACTTACTATCCCGATCGATGCTTTGAAAGACAAGGGGCAGAATATCATCAATGTGAAGGTAGATGGCGCAAACCTGGTCGATGAAATGGATGAGACCAATAACTACGCTACCAGGTCTTATTTCATTTATGAAGACGAAGCGTCGCCTGTTTTCCCGTATAACTATGCCATCATCAACGACCCTTCCTTTAAGTATTACGCATCAACCGCTAATCCGATCAGTACTGCCAAACAATACATATTGGAGGTTGATACCACCAAGCTGTTCAATTCGCCGTTGAAGAGATCAACTACCATCAGTTCGCCGGGCGGTGTGCTTGAATTTGATCCGCAGATGTCGTATATCGACAGCACCGTGTATTACTGGCGTACCTCTTTTGTTCCCGGTGAAGGAGGAGAGTACAAGTGGAGCAATTTCTCTTTCCTGTTCAATTCCCGGCTCTCCACCGGCTTTAACCAGTCGCACTATTTCCAGCACAAGGAATCAGATTTAAGCAATATCGTGCTTGACAGTGCCCGGAAATGGCAGTTCTCGCCCCGGCTCAACAGCATGGTGGTAAAGCAGGCGATGTATCCGACATCGGGTTCGCAAGACATGGATTTCTCCATCGAGCTGAATAATTTTGACAGCGTGCGGAGTGCCTGCGTGGGTCAGTCACTTTTGTTCAATATCATAGACCCGGTTAGTTTCCGGCCCTGGAAAAACGTCGACGCAAGCGGGAACAACCTCTACCGCTATGGCAGTGGTTCGGCGAACTGCCACTGGTCGCGCAACTGGAATTTCGAGTTCTCTTATATGTCCGACAGCCTGCGCGGTATCATCATGCAGTTCATGGATTCCATTCCTGTCGGGTCTTTTGTGATCGTGCGGTCTTTCGACTACGACGTCCCCCGATCGTATGCCAGCACCTGGCTCGGCGATACCGCCCGCTTTGGCCGCGGAAACTCTTTATATCACCGCCTGCTGGCGGCGGGGCTGACCGGTATCGACAGCATCAACGCACCCAAGTGCTGGGCGATGGTGTACCAGAAAGGCGTTTCCAGTTTTACGCCGGTGTATAAAATCTCACAAGGCCTGTATGACAAGGTATTCATTAATCTCGCGCCCGAAACACCGGGTGTGGAGGGTACTGTCCACTCACCCGAATTCGGGCCCGCCAGGTCGTGGGAAAAAATGGTTTGGCGTGGTCACCCGGCAGAACTGACCAATTCACCCGACAACGCCAGTATCGGTATTTATGGCATCACGCCGGCAAATGCACCGGTACTGTTGAAAACAGTGAATATGGCTGAATGGGACAATGATATTTCCGACATCGATGCGGCCCAATATCCGCGGCTCAGGCTCAAGCTCCATACGCTGGATTCGATCAACCATTCGCCATATCAACTGGATTACTGGCGACTGATCTACCAGCCTGTTCCTGAAGGTGCGATCGCCCCGAACATATACCTGGTGGGGAAAGATACCGTTGAATACGGCGAGCAGATGGAATTTGCCGTTGCGTTCAAGAACATTTCAAAAACGGCATTCGACAGCCTGCAACTGAAATTCATACTGACCGATGCCAGCAACGTACCGCACCAGCTTGCATACGATACGGTGAAACCCCTGGTGTCGGGCGACACGGTCGTTTTCCGGATAACACTCAACTCCACCAATTACCCGGGCTCGAATGTTCTCTACGTTGATTTCAACCCCGATAACGCCCAGCCCGAACAATACCATTTCAACAACATTTTGTATAAGCCATTCTTTGTGCGGGTAGATAAAAACAACCCGCTGCTCGATGTCACTTTCGACGGCGTGCACATACTGAACGGCGATATAGTGTCGGCAAAACCGACCATTGTCATCAAGCTGAAAGACGAGAACAAGCACCTGCTGCTGACGAACGATTCATTGATGCGAATCCAGGTGAAATATCCCGATCAGTCGGTTCGTACCTTTAAGGTAGACGGCGATACGGTGCGGTTTACGCCCGCGAGCTCGGGTGCAGACAATACCGCTACTATCGAGTTTATGCCGGCATTCATGAAAACCTTTGACGAAGAAACCGGCATCGACAACTACCAGCTTACAGTAACGGGACGCGACAACGCCAATAACCCGGCGGGAAAAGTGCAATACAATGTAAACTTTACCGTGATCAACAAGCCGATGATCTCTAACCTGCTCAATTATCCGAATCCCTTCTCCACGTCAACGGCCTTTGTATTTACCCTGACGGGAAGCGAGATTCCTACCAACTTTAAAATCCAGATATTGACTGTTACGGGCAAGGTGGTGCGGGAAATAACCGGACCCGAGCTGGGGCCACTTCGCATCGGCAGGAATATTACCGAGTTTAAATGGGACGGCACCGATCAGTTTGGTCAGCGGCTGGCGAACGGCGTTTATCTCTACCGGGTCATTACCATGCTCAACGGTAAAACACTGGAAAAATTCAAGGCACAAAACGACAATACCGATAAGTTCTTCAACAAGGGCTACGGCAAAATGTACCTGATCAGGTAGGCCGCTCAAATAGTGCTATTTTTGATGCCGATGTATGTCAAAACCCGCGGCAGCCAGGCTGATAACAGCAGAAAGTATTGGTTGTTGTACATCTTGTATGCCGCCCTGGCACTGCTGTTGTATGCGCCGGTGCTGCATAAGAGCTTTGCGGCCGATGATTTCTCGGTGCTGTACCGCATCGTTCACGACGGAAAACTGCTGGAGAAAGGATTTTTTCGTCCTGTATCCGATATATCGCTGTACATCAGCTACCTGTATTCGGGCCTCAACCCGTTTGGGTATAATTTATTCAACGTGCTAACGCACGCCTTCAACGCTTTTATCTTATACCGGGTGCTGCTGCTGCTGGCTGAAGGCAGAAATAATGCGGGTGCTGTTGCCTTTGCCGGTGGATTGCTCTTCCTGGCATATCCTTTCCATAACGAGTCGGTTATCTGGGTGGTTGGCAGAGCTTCGCTGCTGGCGGCCTGCTTTAGTTTCCTGGTGGTCTGGATAAGCCTGGAAAATGATTCTCTCCCGGCAAAAGCGACAGCATTCCTGTTTTATTTCATCGCGATGAGCAGCTATGAAACTTCTCTGCTTCTTCCACTGGTTGTGGGGCTGCTGCTTTACCTGAAAAAAAGAAAACCTGGCGCTATATTGTCTTGGATGCTGGTTTTGTTTGCCGCTTTGGCAATAAACCTGCTCGCGAGAAGAATAAGCATGGAAGAGATGGTAGGCGACTATGCAAGCCGCCTGTTCGAATGGCGCCCGGCTGTTCTCGCGCCCAAGGTAATCAAAGTATTCGGGCGGTTCTGGCTGCCACCGATGGCCGACGCAACGTGCTTAACCTTGCTGACGGCGATCGTCGGACTGTCGTTATCGGCAATAGCTGTGTATTATATCCGTGCCGGCAGACCCCGGTTTTATACGGTGGCTATTCTCTTTGGCTGCTTCCTGCTGGCTTCGGCGCTGGCGTTTCTTTTTGGTGTCAGCACGAAAACTGTTGAAGGCGACAGGGTGCTTTATTTCGGCTCTTTTTTTCTGTGTGCCTGGATAGCGTGGGTAGCGGGCGATATCAGCGGCAGGAGCGGTCTTGCTTTCTGGTTGCCGGTTTCGGGGATATTGCTGTTTTATGTTCTTTGTCTTTCCGACAATAACCGGCGCTGGAAAACCGCCGGCGAAAGAACCGTTGCTTTGCTGAACCAGGTGCGTCTTTTAGCTGTTGATCAAAAACCGATGCTGATTGTCAATTTACCCGAAGAGTACCGCGGTGCGCTTATGTTCAGGAACGGATTTTACCAGGCCTTGCTGTTGCAGGGAATAGATACGGCGGCTGTCAGGGTGGCCGGCTACCAGGGATCGTCTGTAAACGGCGACCCCGACTTACCCGTCGTGCCTGTGCAACGCCGAAGAGGCGAATGGCAGATCGGCGAAACGAACGTAGTGGTGAACGGCGCGCAGGTTAGCGTAATCGACGGGAATGCAGTGAATATGGCTACATTTATTAACGGCAATATATATTACTGGAACAACCAGCGCCTGCTGCCCTTAAAAACAGCCGGCGCTGAATAACTATGTATAAGAAGGCAGATTATATCAGCAGGGGCTTGACTTTTCTAAACAACCAGGCCCGTCCGGCCCATAAAAAGCTATCCACCCTGATGATCTATGCAACAGATCTTTGCGATTCTGCCTGCAAACACTGCCTGATATGGGCCAAACGCCCGGTAAGTTATCTTCCGAAAGAAAAAATATTTGCGCTGATGCAAAGCGAATGCATCACCAAACACACCACCATCGGCCTGGAAGGCGGTGAATTCATGCTGCATCCCGATGCGCTGGAAATATTGGAATGGTTCAGCATTCACCATAAAAATTTCGACCTGCTCAGCAATTGCCTGAAGCCTGAAAAGCTGATCGAGGCGGTAAAAAAATACCCGCCGCGACACCTGTATATATCGCTCGACGGAACGCAGGAAACTTATTTGCACATGCGGGGTAAAGACGGCTACCTGTCGGTGCTGAAAGTGATAGAAGAGCTGCGAACCCTGTTGCCGGTTTCGGTCATGTTTACCTTGTCGCCCTATAACGATTTTACCGATCTGGAGCATGTGGCCGGGCTGTGCAAGGAGTACGGCATTGATTTACGCGTTGGCATATACAACGATATTGCTTTTTTTGACACCTATGACAAAGCCCATGAAACCGATATCGGCGAACATAAAGGAGAGGAGAAGCTTGGGTTTTCGAAGGTGTCGCAAATGAAGAAAGACGGCTTGTTTGAAAAGGTGAAAGTGTTAAAAAAAGCAGAACGAGAAGATGCCTCGCCATTGCCCAAACACGATGTAGCGAAGTCGTTCGGCGACATCGAGCGGCAGATACCCGATATTGTAAAATCATTTGCCGAGAACTACGATTTTATGGTGTTGTACAACGAGTGGCGAAAGGGAGGCT
>JAKPBL010000493.1 GCA_029778965.1 Bacteroidota bacterium | reverse complement strand
GTGGTTCACTACAATCACTTCGTGTGAGGTGGGGTATTGCTGGAACAGCACCCCCGGCAGGTTCCGGGCAAGATTGGGCGCCTCATCACGTGCGCAGATGACTACGGAAACAGGGTGTTGCTGGTTGCTGACGCGGTCGCGTCGTTTATAAAATGCCAACCGGCTAAAAACACCCCAGTAGTACAAAAGCTGTATAAAACTGATGGCACAGAAAATAATGAACGGAAGCGTAAGCAGCATAGGTTTACAGGGTTCGGCGCGAAAGTAATACTTAAAACGGTCAAACCTTAACTTTGCACGCCTATGCCGGCACTGACATTCCATTTATCACATACCGATCCCGGTTCTGCCGCCAGGGCGGGACTGATCCAGACCGACCACGGCCCCATAGAAACGCCGATTTTTATGCCGGTGGGAACCGTGGGCAGCGTAAAGGCGGTCAGCCGGCAGCAACTGGAGCAGGAAGTCAATGCACAGATCATACTGGGCAATACCTACCATCTTTACCTGCGTCCCGGAACCGACGTGCTGGAGGCGGCCGGCGGCCTGCACGGGTTCAGTGGCTGGGATCGCCCCCTGCTCACCGACAGCGGCGGTTACCAGGTTTTTTCGCTGTCGGGAAGCCGCAAGCTGACCGAAGAAGGCGCTTTGTTCCAATCGCATATCGATGGCTCCAGGCATCTTTTCACGGCAGAAAAAGTAATGGATATCCAGCGATCGATCGGCGCCGACATCATTATGGCTTTTGACGAATGCCCGCCTTATCCCAGCGATTTCAGCTATGCCCGCAAATCGATGGAGCTTACCCACCGGTGGCTCGACCGGTGTTTCACACATTTCAACGCAGGAGAGGGGAAGTATGGTCATACACAGAACCTGTTTCCCATCGTGCAGGGCAGCACTTTTCCGGAACTGCGAAAAGCATCGTGCGAATACATCAGCAGCAAGGATGCGACGGGCAATGCCATCGGCGGACTCAGCGTAGGCGAACCGGAAGAGATGATGTACGAATTGACAGCGCTTTGCTGCGAACATCTGCCCGTTGGTAAACCGCGTTACCTGATGGGGGTGGGCACGCCCTGGAATATACTGGAGTGCATTTCGTACGGTATCGATATGTTCGATTGCGTAATGCCCACCCGTAACGGCCGCAACGGCATGTTGTTCACCACACAGGGCGTGATCAATATCGATAATAAAAAGTGGGAGAAAGATTTCTCTCCCATCGACGAAGGGCTGGGCGCCGGTATGAGCGCCTGTTACAGCAAAGCCTATTTGCGGCACCTGGTAAAGTCGAAAGAGCTGCTGGCGCTTACCATTGCCAGCGTGCACAACCTGCAGTTTTACCTGTGGCTGGTAAGGCAGGCAAGGCAGCATATTATTGCAGGCGACTTCAATAGCTGGAAAAATGAAATGATACCGGTATTAAAGAACAGGTTATGAGCGGTATTAAACAATGGCGCACCGGAACTTCTTTTTACCGGGGATGGTATGCCGGTTGCCTGGTCTTTGCGGTCGTTTTCACAGCGCTTTCTTTTTTCTGCCATCCCGGCAGCGATGATTATATGCTGGGTTTTTTAACCTCGCAGACGGATTACCTGGATCTGCAGCGGGAGCTATACCTGAAATGGCAGGGCCGGTATTTCAGCAGCTTTTTGATCCCTGCCTGGGCAGCCGGCAGTCTTCGTTACCACGTCTATTGGTTGCACCCTTTGTTATTGCTGCTGCTTACATTTTTCGCGGTATGGGACCTGCTGCGGCAGATGAGCCGTTTATACCAGGTGGCTGTAAACAGCCGGTTGTTGCTTTTCGTCAGCAGCCTGGTATTGCTGGCGCTGGTTTTCACCCTGCCTTCGGTGTTTGAAGGGTACTTCTGGCTCGTGGGGTCGCTGGCCTACCAGCCGGGATTTATTATGCTGCTGCTGCTGGCCGCGCAATATTGCCGGATGGCGCTGTTACCGGCGGGGAAACGCCGGCGCCCGCTGGGGCTGTCGGTGCTGTTGTCGGTGCTGCTGGCGGGTAGTATCGAAATTGTGATCCTGGTTGCTTTGCTGGCATTGCTTTATTGGTGGCTGTTTATCAACCGACCCGGACTGCGCAAAGAAATGATCGTTATAACGGCAGTGATAGCAACGGGGGCGTTGTTTACGGCATTGTCGCCCGGCACACTCGAGCGAACAGCGCACATGAGCAGAAGTCCGCTTGCTGTTTTTATTTCGTTTGGTTACTGGCCGGTGCGGGCCATTACCACCATTGCTTCGCAACCCCTGTTCTGGGCAACCTGTATCTGCCTGTATGCCGGCGGAAGCAGGTTCGGTTTGCCGGCGGGGATGCGGCCGCTGGGTTACAGGAACTGGCTGTGGCTGCTGCTGCTGCCATTTATAGCCTTGCTGCCGATACTGGCCGTGAGCGGAGGCTCTCTGCCGCTGCGTTTATTGAACGTGGTAGTACAATGCTGGGTATTGCTGTCGGCTGCTTTTTTTTACTGGCTGGGTGCAAACCGCCCGTTGGCCATGCCAGTTATGCAGCAATTGGTAAACTGGAAATGGTTGCTGTTGCTGCTGCTGGTTGCCGGCATTATTAAGAATGGCTACGGCCGTAATCTCGTGCAGGGCTATTTTTATGACCAGGTAATGCACCGTAACGAAATGTTGCTGCGTGCAAACCGTTTTGAGGCGGATGCGGCAGAGACCGATTACAAACGGGCCGTAAGGGCCGTATACCGGCAAATCCCTCCAGGCCTGCAAAAAGAGCTGCTGTGGGAAACAGTGAAGAACGTGCCTGACCTGATCGGCAATTATTCCGATTTTGAAAACTTTAACGAAAAGAGCGCGATAAGCCTGTACCACCGCTCGGTTTTCCGGTAAGCCATTTCCCAGTACATTTGACACTGCAACTCCGATCATGAAGATACTCGACTGGTATATTTTCAAACAGTTTATGGTGACCTTCCTGTTTACGATTATGACGATTACCGTCATTGCCGTTGTGATCGATACCAGCGAAAAAACAGACGACTTCGTCAAATCGGGGCTTTCTTTCTGGGGCATTATCACGAAGTATTATTTTGGATTTATACCCTTCCTGATCTCGATGATCTTTCCGCTCATCGTATTCATCGCCGTCATCTTCTTTACTTCGAAAATGGCCGGCCGGTCAGAAACGGTTGCCATTCTTGCCGCCGGTATTCCCTATAACAGGATGGTGCGTCCTTACCTGGCCGGTGCGTTTTTGCTCGCCACCCTGCTGGCCTGGGCAAATGCCTTTGTCATTCCCCGCGCCAACCAGCTATACAGTAATTTTAAAACGGTATATATCGACCGCAACAGCACGTACACCGCAGGAAACACCGGTAACCGCGATTATTATTTCCGGTCAGACACGAACAGCTTTGTGGGTATCAAGTATTATGATACACTCAATAAATCGGCCAGTGGCTTTTTCATTGACAAGATCCGCGACAACCAGGTTTTCTATAATGTGCGCGCCGATTACGTTCGCTGGGATACGGCAGCGAGGAAGTGGCGGGCCGAAAACGCGGTAGAAAGAACAATAGATGGCCTGCACGAAACCGTAACGAAGCATAAGACCCTGTTGTTAAGCATCAATATGAACCCCGCCGAATTGAGGCGCGACGAGTATATGAAAGATAAGCTGACCACGCCCGAGCTCGTCGACTTTATCCGGAAAGAAGAGAAGCGGGGCACTGAGGGACTGAACCCTTACAGCGTGGAGCTGCATCGCCGGTTTGCCACGCCCGTATCGGTTATCATCCTTACCCTTATGGGTGTAACAGTTGCCGCGCGGAAAACAAGAGGCGGCAGCGGCCTGCACATGGCTTTCGGTATAGTAACGGCCGCATTATTCGTGGTAATGGACAAATTTTCAACCGTGTTCAGCACTAAAGGCAACTTCCCGCCGCTGCTGGCAGCCTGGCTGCCCAATATCATTTTCGCCCTGGTAGCGCTTTATCTCTGGCGCACCGCACCCAAATAGATTTCACGCCGTTTTAATGGAGAAACACTTAATTTTAAAGGCTATAGACAACTTATAACCAGCAAGCCTGTATCCCACCTAAATTGCATCAGTATGGAGGCGTATAAATCGAAATTCAAAGACACAGCAGACAAAGCAGCCGCGGAAATCAAAGACATATTAAAAGAGCACGGAACAAAAAAAATCGGCGAGGTCAGTTTATCGCAGGTGTATCAGGGCATGCGTGGTATTACAGGATTGGTATCCGAAACATCGCTGCTCGACTCGCAGGAAGGAATCCGTTTCAGGGGCAGGAGCATTCCTGAATTGCAGGCTACCCTGCCCACTGCCAAAAACGGCCATGAGCCGCTGCCCGAAGGTTTGTTTCATCTTATGCTGATGGATGAATTACCGACTCAAAACGACGTGGAGGAAATGACTGCCCGCTGGCAGCGCCGGTCGCATGTGCCCACCCATGTATTCAATACCATCGACGCATTACCGCTTGCCACACACCCGATGACCATGTTCGTGGTAGGGGTGATGGCCCTTCAAACGGAAAGCAATTTCGCGAAGGAGTATGCAAAGGGCATGAATAAGCGCGACTACTGGGAATATGCATTTGACGATGCGATGGACCTGATCGCCCGGCTGCCCCGCATTGCTGCGTATATCTATCGCAGAAAATACAAGAACAACGACCATATTCAACCCAACGGTATGCTCGACTGGGCGGGCAATTTCGCGCACATGCTCGGCTACAAAGACGAGGGATTTAAAGAATTGATGCGCCTCTATATGACCATTCATGCCGATCATGAAGGCGGGAACGTCAGTGCCCATGCCACCCACCTCGTAGGGTCGGCCCTTAGCGATCCTTACCTGAGCTTTGCTGCCGGTATGAACGGACTGGCCGGCCCGTTGCATGGCCTCGCCAACCAGGAGGTTATCAAATGGATTTTCGAGATGCAGGAGACGCTGGGAACAGACGTGCCCAGCCCCGACCAGATCAGGCAATATGTGCAGGATACATTGGCGGCCGGTAAAGTGGTTCCCGGATATGGTCATGCCGTTCTGCGTAAAACCGACCCCCGCTTCACCGCACAGATGGAATTCGGCAAAAAGCATATGCCCGACGATCCCCTGTGTAAGACCGTTTGGAATATCTATGACACCGTACCACCGGTATTGCAGAGCCTGGGTAAGATCAAAAATCCCTGGCCCAATGTGGATGCCCACAGCGGCGCCCTGCTGGTGCATTATGGTATGGTGGAATACGAGTTCTATACCGTGTTGTTCGGTGTTAGCCGCGCACTCGGGGTAATGGCCAGCCTGATATGGGATCGTGCGCTGGGCTTCCCGATTGAACGTCCCAAATCGATTACCACCCAACTGGTAAAAGAATGGCTGGAAGGGAAAGCCGATATCTGGGAATAACCGTGCCCGCTGTTTAAGTGAAATAAGCCAAACCC
>JAKPBL010000496.1 GCA_029778965.1 Bacteroidota bacterium | reverse complement strand
CAATGCCATTGTCGTGGATCATGGCAATGATTTTGTCTACCAGTTTCTTATTGAAAAAGAATGATTTCAGCTCAATCTTTTCAACCCCCAGCGATACGGGGTCGGTCATGAAATGTTTTACCTTAACCGATTCGAAGCCCACATTCATTACCGTATGCCCTTCGCGCCGCAGCAATACGCCGATATTCTCCATAACGGTTTCCGACCCGCCATTGGTAGTGATATAGGTATTGAGCTGCAGAACATTCATAGGGTTACTTTTCGCTGATGATCCTTTCGTACTCATTCATCATTTTAGGTTCGGAGAAATTGGCTGCGATATACTTGTGAATATCGGCAGCGCAATATTGCTCGGTCAGCGTTTTTGCCCAGGCGGCCGCTATATCTTCGGCAGACGTATCACAAACATGCCCGGTGATACCCTCGCTGATCATTTCCCGGGCGCCGCCGATATCGGTCAGCACGCAGGGCAGGCCGCAAGCCATTGCTTCCAATGCGGCTACTGAAAAAGTCTCCACGCTGGTAGAGCAAAGCGTAAAGAGGTCGGAGGCCCAGAAAACAGGCCTGACATCTTTTTGCACGCCGGCCAGAACGGCCCTGTCTTCCAATTTGCGTTTCTTTATATGTTCCCTTATCTCCTGTTCCATGACGCCGCCGCCCGCTATCAGTAAATAGGCCGTGATATGGTATTTGCTTTCAAGTATCTGCAGGGCTTCCAGCGCACCGGTATGGTTTTTCTCCGGTCGCAAAGCCGCTGCCATTACGATGGTCTTCGCACCGGCAGGAATACCGTATTGTGAGCGGAAAGCGGCCCTGTCCCAGCCAGACGAGGGAACGGTAAAATATTCCGTGTTCACGCCATTGTATATGATCTCGAAGAATTCCCGGGAAACGCCGTAGGTCTCTACGGTATAATTCACCTGGTTAACCGAAGCAGCAATCACTTTGTCGCGTTTCGACAAAAGGGAGAAATAAAACTTGTGCAGGTTGAACTCTTTCCTGTTCAGGTGAATGGTCGTTTGATAAAAAACAAATATCCGCGGCTTGTTTTTCATCCCGAGACAGCCGAGGTAAGCAAAAAGAAAACTGAAGAAATTCAGGCAGATTATAACTTCCGGCTGCTTTTCCCGGATCAGCTTTCTGAGCCGGCGAACAGGCGCCAGGTGAAACTTCGATTTTCTCGGCAGCGCAAAAAATTCAACCGAACGGTCAAACTCCACGCTGATCGGGTTATTATCGCTCAGACTGACCAGGTATTGCCGCACCGTTTTCTTTTCGGCGAGCAGAGCCGATATACGAACGATCAGCTTTTCAAGTCCGCCGACCGGGAGCGCAGGAGAGATATAAAGTACACTGGATACCATGGGAATCATTGGGGTTTTAATTGAGCCAGCCGTTCACGCATCGACAACATAGCAGCGCTTACATGTTTGCGCAGGAGGTCATTCTCTGCTGCTATGGTAGCCAGGAACACATAGGTAATGCTTTCTACCAATTGGTGGTTTTGCCCAAAGCAATAGATATACAGGAAGAACAGCGAAACCACCATCGAAGGGAATTTGTCATTCAGCCGCAGATTGCTGCGGATCAGGAAAAATGAAAACAGGACATACGCTACCAGTCCCACCAGCCCAAACTCGATCAGGATGGTCAGCGGACCATTGTGCGGTGGCAGGTTGGTATGGCCAAGGTCCCGGATAACAAATCCCCAGTAGCCAATGCCAAAAAGCTGTTCAGGGAACTTCAGGCTGAGGTAAGCACCAAAAGCGTCGGAGCTGGCTTCTTCACGCCAGTCGAGCGCTTCGAGCGATCCCGCGTTGTAGTTCAATCCCAGGTGCTTTCGCATCACGGCAATAGGCTCGTCGACCAGGCGCAACGATACATATTCGAGGAACTCGGACTTCAGGTCAAGAACAGCGCTCACCCAGGCGAAAGCTACCAATACACCGATCACAATGCCGGCGCCGATGATGACGGTACGGATCAGCCGGCCGGTGCTTTTTTCTTCGATGCTCTTCCTGACAATCAGGAATCCGCAAATGCAGATAAGACTCAGGATGGCGCTGCGGGAAGTCGACAACACGATACCCAGGCCGAAAACAGGCAACAGGGCCAGCAGGAACCGGTTCCACAGGTCTTTATTGAGATAATCGTTCAGTATGATCACGAAAGCCATGCCGGTGATACAGCCATAGAAGCCGTGGTTGATCGTTTCGATGCGCCGGCCGTTTTCGTCCAGTTCGGTTTCCATACCCAGCAGGGCGTGATACACCCGCTCTACCGGGAACTCGCCTGCATGCGCATAGGTGTACACCAGGTCGGCAAAACAGATAAGGCCTGAAATAAGTATGCTGATCTTAAGCAGATCGGTTCGGCGGGTGAAATAATAATGATACGCCACAAACACGGTGATAAAAGACAGGGCGCATGTTTTGACATATTCAAATGTCATGATGTCGTTGAACTCGGTGGTCAGCAACGAATAGATGATGAAACAGGGAATAAAAACAACCGTACTTTGAAAAAAATGAGCGCCCTTGAAATCTTTCATCGACACTACAGTCCTTGCGAAAATGGCAAGCCCGATCAGGGCCCGCATATTCACGGGGAAACCGCCGAAGGTCAGGTTAATGTCGGCAATGGTAAGCGTAAAGAAAACCACCACTACCACGGTGGGGTATTTGAATAATACCCAACCACCCAATATGGCAAATATCAATAGTAGCACAATCATGGGCTCAGGTGATGTTTTGCATGTTTCGGTTCGTAATTTTTTGCGCCATCGTTTTCAGGTACCGGGTTTTGAAATGCCGGGTAAGCTCGCCCAGGAAAAGCTGGTTATAGTGCCCGCTTTTAAAACAGATGACCATCCATTTTTCAAAAATGAGCCTTTGTAAAAGCGCGAAGTTATACCCTTCTTTCGTTTTCATCTGGTCGAGCAGCCGCACGATCCAGCCCGACAATTCCCGGATTTTTGCCGGCTCTTTAAAGAAAGACGCGTTGTAAGCCATCAGCCACATATGCAATTCCAGGTCCCGGTCGTCGAATGCCAGGTCAAGCCCTGTAAATATTTTCTTAATGATCATCCGGATGCGATCGTACATGGCCACTTCTTTCAACGAGCTGATATTGGTATCATGCACCCTGTACCTGGTAAGGAACTCGGGTATATTTGTCAGCCTGGAATGCTCGCCGACCCGGTGCCAGAGCTCAAAATCTTCGGCCAACTGAAATGCTTCCGAGAAAAAAAGATCATCGATCACCCCTGTTCTGATCATGACGGAAGAATGGCAGAAGCAGTTACCGGCAATAAAATGTGTGCGCACGTCGGTATCATTGTTGGGGAAGCGGATTGCTGTAATAATATCACCCTGCTTGTTGATCGTATAATAGTAGGTGCCGCACATGCCATATTCAGGGTTATTCTCCAGGAATTCCACCTGTCGCCTTATCCGGTCGGGCAGTGAAATATCATCGCTGTCGAGGGTAGCCAGGTATTTGCCGCTGGCCAGCTCAATGGCCTTGTTTCTCGATTTGACAATGCCGAGGTTCTTTCCGTTGTCGTGGAATTTTATACGCGGGTCGCGGTAACCCTCGATAATGCTTACCGTGGCATCGGTAGAGCCATCGTTTACCACGATGATCTCCATATTCGGGTAAGTTTGCGACAGCAGGCTGTCGATTGCTTCTTTCAGGTACCGTTCTGCGTTGTACGCAATCATCAGAACGGAAACAAGCGGAAACGCGGTTCGGTCCAACATCACAAACGCTAATTTAATTTTGCTTCATTCTTACCACCAAAAAGGTAGTCCCGGAAAATAATGACAAGTAACAGAAAGTAGGTAAGGTGTCCGAGCGTATAACCGATAGGCGCTCCTTTAAGGCCAAAAATATTCAGAAATAGTATGCTGAACCCGATCTGGCACGAGAAGCTGATCACTTCCATTACCAGGTAGGTTTTCGTCATGGCTTTTGCCAGCATCAGGTAACCAAGCACCCAACCGGCCATCTTGCAGATATCGCCCGTAAGCTGGTAAGGGAACAATTCGCTCATGGGGCTGAAAGCCGGCGTAAACAATATGGTTATGATGAGGGAGCGGAACACGTATATGCAGATCGCGCCAATGAACAGAAAGGGCATGATCATCTTGTAGGTGCTGAATATTTCTTTCCGGATAGCGGCTTTTTCAGACAGGGCCGCCAGTTTCGGCAGGAAATAAATACTGAGCGCCGTCATCACCACATACAGGTACATATTGGATATCCTGTTCACGCCTTCCCATATACCCGCATCGTTCAATGAATGCTGGTTGATGATATAGTTACGGATGAACATCTGGTTCAGCGGACCATTGATCGCCGCCACCAGGGCCATGACCGAAAAACTGAACAACTGGCGCACCGCCGATTTGTCGATAGCCGTAAAGATGGCTTTCGGCTTGAGCCAGGAATGTCTTACAAAAAAGGGAATAGTGCATAAGAACGCGATCGACTGGTAAGTGACCACCGATATCAGGGCGCCGTTGATGCCGAACCGGTAAGTAAGTATTACGGTAAAGACCAGGCCCATGATGCTTCCCACCAGGTTCGACAAAAAGAAGACCCGGTATTCTTTAAAGCCGTTGCTGACCGCCAGTACAAAGGCGTTCAGCGCATAAAACACGAGCGACAAGCCAAATACAATGAATACAAACCGGTAGTCATTGCTGCCAAGCACCTTTTCAGACAGAAAGCCTGCGCCGAAAACCAGCGCCAGGCTAACCACCAGCGAAGCCACCAGCGTTATGTAACAGGCTGCCGTAATATACCGCGCGTACTTATTCCGCTCGTCCGAAAACTCAGATACATATTTAGTGAGGCCTACCGTGATACCTCCATTCGCCAATTGCAGCAATACCGTGGTAAAATTGTTCAGTTGGCCGATCAGGGCCACGCCGGCCGGACCGATCAGCGACGCCACTACTTTCAAACTGATGAAGCTGGTCACCATTTTAAAAGCGGTCACAAAAAGGCCCGACAACGACACCCGGAACGACTCCAGCGACATCATTGCTTTGATACGATTCAATATCATCATTTTCCCTTCCACAACGGCTCAATTAAGTTTATGCCCGGTTCGGTTCAAAGCTTCGCCACGTCGGTCACAGGAATGCAGACCAACAAGCGGCATTTCCTAAACGCTGCAGCCGTCCAAAAATTGGCTGGCAACGGGAATTGCCGGGCCCGGAACCCCGGGGTTCATGCCACTACTCATTGCCTTTCCAAGAAATTTCTGCAGACCTTATTTTGTCAGGTTTGTCAGGCGCCGGCCTTGCGCCAGTAACCTTCATAGGCGGTTTTATTCTCATGGCCGTAGCCATAGCCAACGCCGTAGCTGTTCTTGCCAATACCACGATTCTTTACACCGTTGAAAATCAATGCGATATTAGTAATACCGGCCAGGGTCATAGCATCTTCCAGCATGCCCACATACGATTTTGGCGTATAGTTGTGCCGGGTAACATATAAGGTAAGGTCAGCCTCTTTGCCGATCACAAAAGCATCGTTCAACGCTTTTACCGGCGGTGTATCGATGATAACGCAATCGAACTGGGCGGTTAACTCAGCAAGAATCCGGTCGAGCTTTTCCTTGTTTATCAGGTCAGACACGCTTTCGTGAAAGGAGCCCGAGGGCAGGATGAACAGGTTGGCATTTGCGGGCGCCCGCTGCACCAGTGTGGGGGCGGCAACACCGTCGGCCAGTGCATCTGTCAGCCCTTTTTCGTTATTGATCCCGAACTGCTCACTGATTTTCGGCCGGTGCAGGTCAAATTCCAGCAGGCAGACGCGTTTACCGCTGCGCGCCATGCTCAACGCCAGGTTCGATGAAATAAAGCTTTTCCCCTCTCCTTCTATTGACGAGGTAACCATGATCTTTTTGGCGTTCGGCGCGATGGAAAACACCGTTGTTCTGATCTGCCTGAACTGCTCCAGCAGAAAACTGCGCCGGGGCTCGGTAATCAGCTTGTCGGCGTCTTTCGATTCGATCAGCTCACCGATAATGGGGTAGCTGGTAAGCGCATTAAGATCGTCGCGGTACAGCACCTTTCCGTTAACAGCATCTTTTGCCGATATGAACAGCGCGCCGAGGCCGAAAGGGGCGATCAGCGCCAGCAGGGCGATCAGCTCGGTCTTGGGGCTAACGGGCTTGGTTAAGGTAGACGGCTCGTTGATCACGGCGCCGCTTGCTTCGGTCGAGGTCAGCGAGTACAGAATTGCATCCCGCTGGCGCAACAGGTCGGTGAACTGCTCCTGTTTCATATTTCGCTGTCGGCTTACATCAATAAGCGCCCGTTCTTTCTGCGGTACCGAACGAAGCATTCCCGAATACTGGTTTACATCTGCACCCAGTTGTTCACGACCGGCCACCAATGCCTTGCGCTGGGTCTGTATGGCTTCAAGAATAGCCGGCCGCATCTTATTGATCTCATTCTGGCGGGAGGTCAGCATCGGGTTGTTCTCGGCGGTGGTCTGCGACAAGCGCTGGTAATCAACCTCGGCGTCGTAGAGCTTCTGCATCAGCACCGACAGCTCGGGGTTGGCCACCCCGGAGGTCGAAGGCACGAGGCCGCCAGCCTTCCGGGAAGTCACATATTTCTCCATTTCGTTCAGGCTGGCCAACTGCATGTTCATTTCGTTCAACTGGCGATCGCCGGCTTCAACGCGCTGCAGGTACAAACGCGACTGTTCGCCGATATCGACCACGTTCTCGGCGGTGCGGTAACCCTGTATCTTTTTTTCGATGGAATCCAATTGCCCGCCTTCTTCTTTTATCCGGTTATTCAGCCATTCGAGCGTCGTCTTCGCGGTTGAGTTTTTCTTCGTCACCGAGCCGTGCAGGTAAGCCCTGATCACCTGGTTCAGAATGGCTTCTCCCCTCGCCGGAACTTCGTCCCTGATCTTCAGGTCGATCACAGACGATTGCCGGGAAGCGGCATTGGTGATAAGACCGTCAAGCACGCCTTCAGTGGTCCTTCTTACAGGCAACAGCGCAAAGCTGAATTCTCTTTCTTCGATGGGTTTGCTGGCGTCGCGGCGATAATTGGGGTTATTGACAAAACGGATGTCATTCCCGTTAAATGCTTTCCATTGGTTCAGTACGAACGACTGCCCTTCCACATTTACGCCTCCCTTGTCGATCCGCAGTTTCAGCGGTGCCTTGGTAGGCAGCAGTGAATCGGGGTTACGGCATTCGACCAGCACAGGACAGGAATAATAAGCGGAAATGGTTTTGATACCGTC
>JAKPBL010000456.1 GCA_029778965.1 Bacteroidota bacterium | reverse complement strand
CCTCTTTAGGCGGCGCGGTATTCCGGGCAGGTTGTCCCTTTTCCTTAGGCTCCGCGGCGCCCAACGGCCGCCGCTTTTCAGCGCGATCGCCGCCTGCTTTGGCACTGTCTTTCATCGAGAGGGCTATTCGCTTGCGGGTTACGTCTACTTCAACCACGGTCACATTTACGCGTTGCTGCAGCTTTACCACCGCTGCGGGATCACTTACATAATTGTTGCTGAGCTGTGATACATGCACCAGCCCGTCCTGCTTCACCCCGATATCGACGAAAGCGCCGAACTGGGTGATATTGGTAACGATACCCGGCAACTGCATACCAGGCTTCAGGTCTTCGATCGATTTTACGGTATCGTCAAACTGGAAAACCTCGATGGGTGCACGGGGATCACGGCCGGGCTTTTCCAGTTCCTGCAATATATCGCTGATGGTGAAAGCGCCGGTAGTTTCGGAAATATAGTCCTGCGGTTTCACCTGTTTGCGCAGCTCCGGCTTTTTGATAAGATCGCCCACCGAACATTTGAGATTACCTGCCATTTCCTGCACGATATGATACGATTCGGGGTGAACCGCACTGTTGTCGAGCGGATCATCTGCATCGCGGATGCGCAGAAAACCCGCACACTGCTCAAAAGACTTCGGCCCCATCATCGGCACTTTTTTCAATGCCGCGCGCGAAGGGAAAGGTCCGTGCTGCTGCCGGTACTCCACAATATTTTTCGCCAGCGTGGCGCTCAGTCCCGACACATAATGCAGCAAATGCTTGCTGGCCGTATTCACGTCCACGCCCACATGGTTCACACAGCTCTCTACTACCTTGTCAAGACTTTCTTTCAATCTCGGCTGGTTCACATCGTGCTGGTACTGGCCCACGCCGATCGATTTGGCGTCGATCTTTACCAGCTCGCTCAACGGGTCGAGCAGGCGGCGGCCGATGCTCACAGCGCCCCGCACCGTTACGTCGTGGTCGGGAAATTCTTCGCGCGCCACTTCCGATGCCGAATAAATAGACGCCCCGCTTTCGTTTACCTGGAATACCGTTACCGGGCGGCCAAAATCGATACCACGCACCAGCGCCTCCGTTTCACGGCCGGCGGTTCCGTTGCCGATACCAATAGCTTCGATCTGGTATTTGCCGACCAGCTCTTTCAGTGTTTGCGTTGCCTTTGCCGACTCGTTTTGCGGCGGGTGCGGATAGATGGCTGTATTGTACAGCAGGTTGCCCTGTGCATCGAGACAAACCAGCTTGCAGCCGGTGCGAAAACCCGGATCAAGCGCCAGCACCCGCTTGTTGCCCAGGGGTGATGCCAGCAGCAATTGCCGCAGGTTTTCGGCGAAGATGCGGATGGCCTCTTCATCGGCCTGCTGTTTGCTCGACAGGCGGAATTCGGTCTCAATGCCCGGCTTCAGCAAACGATCGAAACTGTCGGCGATCGCCGTTTTTACCTCGGCCGCAGCAGCACTGCTGTTCTTAATGAATATTTTTTCGAGGCTGGCAACCGCGTTGTCTTTGTCGATATTGATGTCCATCAGCAGGAATCCTTCCTTCTCCCCGCGACGAATAGCGAGAATCCGGTGAGAAGGGCAGACCCGCAGCGGTTCACTGAACGCAAAATAGTCGCGGTATTTCTGCGCATCGGCTTCCTCTTTCTTTGTAGCCAATACCCGCGCTACCAGTACGGCGCCTTCCTGGAAAGCGGTGCGCATGGCTGCCCGCGCCTGTTCGTTTTCAGCTACCCATTCGGCCACGATATCACGGGCGCCCTGCAGCGCTTCGGCCGTACCGGCCACTTGTTCGTTCACAAAGGCGGCGGCCTCTTTTTCGGGGTCTCCGGCAGGTTGAGCAAACAACCACGACGCCAGCGGCTCCAGTCCTTTTTCGATGGCCTGGCTGGCGCGTGTTTTACGTTTCGGCTTATAGGGCAGGTAGATGTCTTCCAGCTCGGTGGCGTCCACGCAGGCATCGATGCGCTGCTTCAGGACGGCGTCCATTTTGCCGAGCCCTTCGATGGTTTTGCGTACCGTCTCCTTTCGTTTTTCCAGCTCCTGGAAATACTGAATTTGCTCAACGATATTATTGATAGCCACTTCATCGAGGTTGCCGGTCGCTTCCTTGCGGTAACGGGCCATAAATGGCACGGTGGCGCCTTCGGCCTGCAGGCTATATACATTGTTTACCTGTTTCAGGCTCACGGCACAGGCAGAGGCGATAACGGGCAGGTATTGCGGTTCCATAGTCATAAAAATCGGATCGCAAATGTAGGGGGCATGTATTAAGCGGCAAAAACTTCGTGCAATATCTTATTCACCTCCGGGGCATGGTTCATGACCAGCAAATGACCCGCATGGGCGATGATATGCGTGGGGTGCAGGTACCTGACAGGCAGCAGAAAATCGCTGTCGCCGTGTATATGCACCAGAGTGGCCGGCTGCCTGTCGCTTTTCCAGCCGAGTATTGCACCCAGCGCCCAGCGAATAAACGCCGGATCACTGTCTTCAATGATCTGCCGCAGCAGCGCTTTGTCTTCGTCCGTTTCTGTGGTAAACACCCGTTTGGCTATAGACGCTGTTTTAAACAGCGACACCGGCAATATCTTTTGCAGGTGCAGGGGCGCCACCGCCCTGAAATAGGGCGGCAATTGCCGCGGAGAAGGAATGCTGGAGATCAGCACGGTTTTACGGGGCTGCAGCGCAGCGCTGATCTCGGCCGCCAGCATGCCGCCGAACGAAAGACCGACAACAGACCAGGCTGCGGAAGTGTCTATTTTTTCGGCAAGCCGCATGGCATAGCCCGGCAGCGTTTCGCCAGGCAATGGGGTGATCCACTCCAGGCAGATCATTTCCAGCCCTTCATCGAGTGATATATGCCTGAATACACGCTTGTCGGCACCCAATCCCGGAATAAAATACACCTTCATAGCCACCCCTTTGAAAAACGTATTTTTGTTATGCAACCGCTTAACATGAACATAAAGAATAATATACTTGAAACCATCGGCAATACCCCGCTGGTTCGGCTCAACAAAATTACAAAAGCCCTGCCGGCCACTGTATTGGCTAAAGTGGATTATTTCAATCCGGGCCATTCCATCAAAGACCGGATGGCCCTGAAAATGGTGGAGGTGGCCGAACAGGAAGGAAAGCTCAAACCGGGTGGAACCATTATCGAATGCACCAGCGGCAATACGGGTATGGGCCTGGCTCTGGCGGCGGTAGTGAAAGGGTACAAGTGTATTTTCACCACCACCGACAAGCAGAGCAAGGAGAAAATGGATATACTGAAAGCCGTCGGCGCCGAAGTGATTGTTTGCCCCACGAACGTAGAGCCCGATGATCCCAACTCTTATTATTCCGTCGCCCGCCGTTTGGCCCGCGAGATCCCGAATTCTTTTCACTGCAACCAGTACGACAACCTCGCCAACCGGCTGGCGCATTATGAAACCACGGGGCCGGAAATCTGGCAGCAAACCGACGGGAAGGTCACGCACCTGGTTTGCACGGCGGGCACCGGCGGAACGGTTACCGGTACCGCGCAATACCTGAAAGAAAAGAACCCGGCCATCCAGGTATGGGCCATCGATGTGTTTGGATCGCTGCTGACCAAATATTTTCGCACGGGCGAAATCGACATGAACGAAGTGCATCCATATATTTCCGAAGGGTTTGGCGAAGACTTTGTGCCCGCCAATTACGATATGTCGGTGATCGATCATTTTGAGCAGGTAACAGATAAAGACGGCGCCGTCATGGCCCGTAAGCTTGCCCGCGAAGAAGGCCTGTTCTGCGGTTACAGCGCCGGAAGCTGCCTGCAGGGACTTATGCAACTGGGCAGCAGGCTGAAAAAAGACGACCTGGTGGTTTGCATTCTGCACGACCATGGCAGCCGCTATGTGGCGAAAGTGTATAACGACCAATGGATGATAGAACGCGGGTTCCTCGATGTAAAAACCTTTAAGGACATAGTCAGTGCCCGCGGGCCGGTCGAAAAGCTGGTGAGCTTATCGCCCGACCAAACCGTGGCGGAAGCGGTAGCGCTGATGCGGAAATACGATATCGAGCATATCCCTGTGATAGACAACGACCAGGTAACAGGCGCCATCAGCGAAAGCGGGCTCTTCCAGAAAATTTTCACTGATGCCGGTATCAAACAGGCAACGGTGGCCGCTGTAATGGAGCCGCCTTTCACGGTGGTGGATTTTTTTACCGCTGTAGAGAAGCTGAGTACACTCATCAACCGCGAAAACGGCGCCGTCATCAGCCGTGATGAAGCGGGGAATTACCAGATCGTTACCAAATACGACGTGCTCCAGGCGCTGGGCAAATAGCCCGGTCCGAATCGCTGCAACCCGATACCCTGCTGCATTACACGTAGTTTCAGCATGAACTGCGGCCCATGCATATCGTATAATTACGATACCTGTTTTCGTAAACAAACGATCACCAATAACCGAAATAATACGATTGCCGCTGTAAAAACCGAACTGTTAAAATCAGGCAAAAGCGCTATTTTCTACCTATCAGACGCCCTGTATATTTGTATCGAAGTTGATTGATCAGTTGATCAATATCCAAGCATCCTGATAAAAGCCAAATGATTTCAGCACCTAAAATCCAGTAGATCCAATTCCTTCGAAGAGACCAAAAGTAAAAAATCCAGTATCAGTCAACTTCTTGTTTTAAATTCCAGATCCTGAAGAAAAACCAAAAATCCAGAACCGAAAAACCATTACCAGCATCCTTAGAAAGACCGTAGAAAAATGAACCCGGCACCGAGCAAGTCCAAGTCCAGTAACCAGTCCAAACCGTTTTTAAAAAAGTGGCCGGGTTCAAAAATCCAATGTCTATTGATGACCGACCAAGTCCTTAAAACCACTTAATGAATCCGGGCCCCTCCTGTTTTACAGTAACCTGTAAGGCAGGGGGCCGAAGTGGTCTCCTCCTGTTTTACTCCTCTCCCGCTGTTCCTCTTAGCCCTTTTTCGTTGCCCGGTGGCATTGTCTGCTATTTGTATAACCGTTATTTCGCCGGTTTTCCGATATTGGGCCAACTTTACCATATTGGAATTCAGCCTTCCTCCCGAATCTGCCGACAGCGGCAAGCCATCGCGCAAAAAACCGATGTTCCCGGTCAATGACCGGCTGCGCGGTTTCCTGAAGCTGCATGGCCGCGAAGTAAAACTGCCCGTCGCCTACCGCGACCTGCTCCATTTCACCTATTCTTTCCCCGTAAAAAACAAAGAGGGCCAGCCTACCTATTGGGAATCGGTCGCCTACGACAGCCGGGAATGGGAGTACCTGCGCGATGGCCTGATACAGATCTACGCCATTCTTAAAACGGAGGGGGACATGAGCTTCAGCAGCCACCTCGATGTGGCTCGGGTCGATTATTGCCCCTTTGGCAACTCCCGCCCTTTCCGCATCAGGATCGTCAACAAATACAACGACAACTACGACCACTATTACATTAAGGTAGCCGATGCGTCGCGCGTTTACGGGCTTGAGCTGGAAGACATGCTTTCGCCCAACCGCATCACTTACTTTACGCACCAGCACACCTTGGTAGAAGAGCATATACCGGGCATACCCGGCGACATCTATATACAACAGCACCTCGACCGCACTGAAACCAACAAGATCAGGCTCGCGAAAGAATTTGTGAAGTTCAATGAACGCTGCTTTGTACGCCTGCTGGGCGATATGCGCAGCTATAATTTCGTGGTGGATATCACCCCCGATATAGAAGACTACCAATACCGCATCCGGGCCATCGACTTCGACCAGCAGAGCTATGAAGGGCGACGGAACCTGTACCTTCCCCAGTTCTTCAAAGAAAACAACCGGCTGGTCGAAAATGCGCTGCGTTATTTAAATGAAGAGTCGATCCGCCAGTACCAGAGCGAAGAACGGACGATGATGACCTTTCGCCTCGTGTCGGCCCGGTACCGCATCAAAGACCTGCTCGATATCATGGTGAAAGACCATGTATCGACCCGGGAAAAGGTCAACCAGTTGAAGCAGGAACTCAGCGATTTCCACCACGGCAATCCAAACCTGCTGAAAGCCCAGAATATGGGCCAGTTGGTAAAAGAACACCTCAAAGTGTGCCTGCGCAAGAACCTGCTGCTGGTGCCCCGGTTCGGACAGCGGAACCGCGATTAGCCCGCTGCGGGTTTCGCAGGCGACGAGCCTGCCTTCCGGCCGATTTACCGGGATAGCGTATATTAGCGATTCATTTCACTTATCAACAAGCAACGAACATGAAAAAATACAGCGCCGGCGTCCTTTTCGGAAATGAACTGGAAGCCTTGTACAATGATGCCAAGTCGAATAATTTCGCCCTGCCCGCGGTCAATACCATCGGCACCGATTCCATCAATGCCGTACTCGAAACAGCCGCCAAGGTGAATTCACCCGTTATCATCCAGTTTTCCAACGGGGGGGCGCAGTTCATTGCCGGCAAGGGAATGCCCAACGATAAGCTCCAGGCAAATATCTCAGGCGCTATTTCGGGCGCCCTCCACGTACATAATGTAGCCAAATACTACGGCGTACCCGTGGTGCTCCATACCGACCATGCCGCTCACAAATGGTTACCCTGGATCAGTGCCCTGATCGATGCCGGCGAGCAATACAAAAAGGAAAAAGGCGTGCCTCTTTTCAGCTCACACATGCTCGACCTGTCGGAAGAGCCGATCGAAGAAAATATCCGGACCTCGGTAGAATTTTTCAAACGGATGGCGCCCCTCGGCATGAGCATCGAGATTGAGCTCGGTGTCACCGGCGGCGAAGAAGACGGCGTGGACAACAGCGGCGTCGAGAACGACAAGCTCTATACCCAGCCGCAGCACGTGGCTTATGCGTACGAAGAGCTGAGCAAGGTAGGCAAGCTGTTCACGGTGGCAGCCGCTTTCGGCAACGTGCACGGTGTTTACAGCCCGGGGAATGTTGAGCTGCGTCCGGAGATTTTACGCAACAGCCAGGCCTATGTGCAGGAGCATTTCAAAACGGCCGACAAGCCCGTTTATTTCGTATTCCACGGCGGCAGCGGCTCACCCAAAAACCAGATCCATGAAACCCTCGGTTACGGTGTTATCAAAATGAATATCGACACCGACATGCAATGGGCGTTCTGGGAAGGCGTGCTCGGCTATTACAAGAAAAACGAAGCCTATCTGCAGGGTCAGTTGGGCAACCCCGAAGGCAAAGACAAACCCAATAAGAAATACTACGATCCCCGCGCCTGGTTGCGCAAAGGACAGGATACGTTTGTGCAGCGCCTGGAAGAAGCGTTCACCGACCTGAACTGCATCAACCGGAATGCATAAAGTAAACAAACAGTCAATACATTAAAAGGAATATCGCCTGTCAGGTGCTAGCTGACAGGCGATATTCCTTTTAATGTATTGACTGTTCAGTTTGCTAAAACCCCTTCTTCCCGGTTTCTTTTTCGGGCATCAGAACGGCGCTGAAAACATTCTTGCCGTCGAACAGTTTCCGGGCGGCGAGGGTGAGATCGAGCGGTGTCAGTTTTTGCACGAGCGATTCGTAGTTAAGCAGGTAGCGGGGGTCGGCGCCGCCGCTGCGGATCGATTGTAAATGGTCGAGCCAGAAGCTGTTTTCCTGGATACCGGTCTTGTATTGTTCCAGCCATTGCTTTTTCACCTTGTCCAGGTATTTCTGTCCCGGGCCCTTGCTGCTCATCAGCGCTATTTCGGCCTTCGCCGCTTTCAGCAGGGTGTCCACCTTCTCGGGACCGCAGGGCAGTTGCAGCACGAAACTGTAATTGGGATAAGGATATTTTTCCAGCTCGCCGTAAATGCCGCCGCCGTAAATACCCTGTATTTTCTCCCTTAGTTCTTCAATGATCCGGATATTCAATACTTCCGTCACCGCCTGCGCTTTTAGCGCCAGGTCTTCGCTGTAAGGAATTTCACCGGAATAAAAATTCAGGATGAGGCTCTTTGCCTCTTTGCCCTTATTGACCACCAGCGATTTTACGCCGGTAACGGGTCGCACTTTGTTGTCGATCCGCTCGAATTGCTTACCCGATGAAGGCAGGCTTGCCAGGTAGGTTTCAATCAACGGGATAATACTATCTGTTTTGAAGCTTCCCACAAAAACATAATGCATGCCGCTGGCATCGCCGATGCGTTCCTTGTAGATCGACAGCGCCCTCCCCAGGTCAATCTGGTCGAAATAAGCGGCTTTGGGTACGGCAATGGGCGCCAGCGGATTGTTGTTGAACATCACCTGGTAAAGCGTGTCGACAAAGGCCGCCTGCGGGTTGGAGGCGATGCCGGCCACCTGGGTTTTGTTGCGGGTTATGAACGACTGAAACAGCGCTGTGTCTTTTCGCGGCGCCGTTACCTGCAGGTATATAAGCTGGAAAAGTGTTTCCAGGTCTTTGTTGCCCGTGCTGCCTTTAAGCCCGTCGGATATCGCTCCCATCATTGCGCTTACCGATACAGATTTACCGGCCAGCATCTTGCGCAGGTCAGTGGGACTGAACTCACCCACACCCATAGCCGATACTACCGGCACCGCATATTCGGCGCTGTAATGATCGGCGAGCGGGTAATAATTCTTACCGCCCGGCCTGCTGGCGCTGAACAATATCTGGTCGTCTTTAAACGTGGTGGGCTTGAGGGTAACAAAAACGCCGTTGCCCAGTTGCAGCTCAACGGTGCCAAGCGCTTTGTCTTCGCTGCGCTTCATGATGGAACCTGCTGCGGGTTTAGCGGCCAGCAGGCTCGCTGCAACGGTTTTGTCTTCATAAGGCTGGATTGCCGATTGCCGCACGGCGGCAATCGTGGCCAGCAGATCGGCCGGCGAGGGCAGGGCCTGGCCGGCTTTGGGATCGGGCCCTGTTACCACCAGCAAGGGATTATCGACCGAAATGTCTTTCCTAAAAGCAGCCGACGCTTCATCGAGTGTTATTGAAGGAAGAAATTCATTCACCAACGCAAACTCGGTCGCAATGCCGGGAATGGCCTCTCCGGTGAGGAAATGATTCACATACTCTTCAACATACACATCCGATTCAGTCTTATCCCGGTTGTTGTAGGCACGTTCAATGGAGCTGGCCACCGATTTTTTCACCCGGTCGAGTTCAGCGGCGGTGAAGCCGTATTTCCCGGCTCTTTCGAGCTCGGTATACATCGCGTTCAGTCCTTTTTGCACATCGCCCGTGCCCAGGTTTCCGACCAGGCTGAAAGCTTCGTATCCGCCCACGACCTCATCCATGCTGGTGCCGGCCGCCAGGAACGGCGGATCGGGCTGCTGGGTTATTTCCTGCAAACGCTGGTTCAGCATCATGGTATACAGTTCGCGCACCAGGTATTCCCTATAGGAGCCACCGGTGTTTTGCGGCGGCATTTTCTGCATGGGATAATAGATGCTGGCCTTGTAGCTGGTCGCCTCCTTATCGGTCACCACCAGCGCTTCGGGCCGGCTGTACGGCGGAATCTCCGACCATTGACGCGGCCTTTCTTTCACCGGATTTTTCAATCCGCTGAAATGCTTTTTCACGAGTGCCAGGGCTTTTTCGGGATCAATATCACCCACTACCATCAACGCCATCAGATCGGGGCGGTACCAGTCTTTGTAAAACTGGCGTATGAGGTCGGGATTAAAGCTGCGGATAATGCTGTCTTTACCGATAGGCAGACGGCTCGCATAGCGGGAGTTCGCCAGTAGCTTCGGATATACCTGCTGCATCATCCGGTCGGTCGCACCTTTTCCCAGGCGGCTTTCTTCGAGGATCACCGCCCTTTCATTGTTGATATCATCGGTGAGATAGGTTACCTGGTGTGCCCAGTCTTCCAGCACCTGGAAGCCCTTTTCCAGGTTGCCCGGCTTATCGGTCGGGACCGGCAGTATGTACACCGTTTCGTCAAAGCTGGTGTAGGCATTC
>JAKPBL010000450.1 GCA_029778965.1 Bacteroidota bacterium | reverse complement strand
ATGGCAATGATTTCATCAACGCCTTTTCGGCTGATATCGGTTTTCCGGTTCCGCGAAATTGAATTGAGACGGGAGTAGTAGCTGGCCAGCTCGGCCGGCGACCAGTTTCTGACCAGTGTTTTGAAATGCATCGCTTCCTGCACGTTCCTGCCACGGTAGGCCATAAAAAACAAGGGCCGCATGAACCATGCTGCGTTTCTCCACCTGGCCGGCACATAATTGTCCAGCAGGTGCCGGATTTTATTTGTCCATTCCCGTTTCATCTTTTCCTGTTCTTTTGCCGTGCCAACCGAAATACCAGGCGGGCCATATCGAGACCGTCCCGCCATAGCTTTACCGAACTGCCCTGCTGTTGCCTTACGGTTACAGGCACCTGCGAAATAGTCATTTTTTTCTGCTGCGCCAGGAAGAGCAGCTCGATATCGAACGAAAATTTATTTTCTCTAAGCAGCGGGAACAATTCGCGGGCGGCCCTTCGCCGAAAGCCCTTAATGCCGCATTGGGTGTCTTGTATATCCGAAATGCCTTTCTGCCTGATCATAGCAGCCAGCAGGGTACTGGCGATTTTCCTGCCCGGCGAAATATTATGCGGATAGGAAGAATCGGGGTGCCGGCGGTCGCCGATGGCAATATCGCAGTGGTCGAGCGCAGCAATGATACGGTCTATGGCGCCAAGTTCAAACGGGAAATCGCCGTCCATGAATACGATCTTCCCACCGGCTGCTTCCATTACTCCGTTGCCGACGGCAAAACCTTTGCCGCTGTTCCTTTCCAGGCCGATAAAACGAACGCTGTGCCGTTCACAAATTTCCCTGATCCTTTCCTGGTCGGCAGAGCCATCGTCGACCACGATGATCTCCATTGACCTGCCGGCCAGCCGGTGCATAAGCTCATCCATGCCCCGTTCAAAGGCGGGGCTGCAGTTAAACACCGGAAGTACAAGGGAATTTATCATTTCTGTCCGCTTGCAGGATACGCTGTAAAAATAGGATGGCGAAGAACCATGCCGGTTTGGGTTATGATGGTGTCGATCTGGTAATACCCCGCGTAAATGTAGTCGGTATTGCTGTTATAGGGATCGTCTTTAAAATAGGTAAAGGAAGGCGGCAACCGGAACACATAATTCCTGGGCGAAAAGCGGCAGGCGGCCATCGCTTTTTTCATGTCGTCGCGATAGGGCGCAAGAATCGCCGATTTTTTACCCGTCGCTTTACGCAACACTATATTCTTTACGCGTTGATCAACCACTTTTTTGTGAAAGGGAAGGGTAAAAAGGTTTTCGGGAATATCTCGTATGAATGGGGCCGACAGAACGGCCAGCGCTGCTATTATCGCCACTGGCTTTTGATACTGGTCGAAAAAAGCCGGTGACAGGGGCGCCATAGATAAAAAATAACGATAAGCAACCCAGGCAACGGCCAGTGTGCTAATGGTTATCAGCAGGTTTTCTGCCCGTGGAGGCAATACCTCGTTACCTAATAAACGGACAACAAAATGGAGGGCGAATACCGGCGCCGCCACGAGCAGCGCTTCTATTATCAATGGCCAGCGGTTCTTCAGCAATGCTTCCTGCTGTTGCCGGCGGGTGGCAGATGCGAGCAAATACACTGCTGCCAGCGAGAGCCAGAACACCGGGTTGGAGAAAATAGGTACAAATATCTTTCCCGTGCGTTCCAGCGAACCGCCGATGGAGGAGAGGAGGTCGTGTTTGATACCGAAATGATCAGCGCGTTTTGCGCCGCCGGGTAATAAAAAGAACAGCGATATACCAATAATATCGCCCAGCAGGCAGGCAAGCGACAACCTTCGGAATTGCCGTTGTCGGATGTCGGTCAGCAGCAGCAGTGCGGTTATATAAAGGCTGTAAGCCAATACAATTTCGATACTGCCTGCAATGAGTACCTTAAGCAGAACAATGCCCCCGGCAGCAGTAAGCGTATTGTTCGCTCCCGTGTAATGGAGCACCAGGCCGGTGAGCAGCAATAATAGTATGAAGCCGAACAGGTAGGTCGTGGCAGACGCCATCCAGAAATAAAAACTCGACGGTTCGGCGATGCTGGTAAGAAAAACCAGTTGCAGCAGGCTGGCCCCGAGAAAGAGGTCGACCGGCCGGAACGATGGGGAGCAGAAGCGGGCGAGGAAATTTTTTATAAGGAACGCATAGGCGGCCATGGCCGACAGCAGGAAAAAGGCAAGCGTGATCCAATAGTGGCTGAGCAGGTACCGGGAGGCGCCGAGGGTGATAAAAAGAGGTATAGAACTGAAACGGCTGTTCGCCTGCTGCAGGTAAAAGCTGATCGCTCCCCGCAGGCCCAGTTGTGCGACGAGGTCGGCGGGAACAAAATCATCGAACGTGGGGGTTTGAAAAAAACAGCAGACAACCAGCAATGCAATGAACAGGGCTGCCACCACTATTGTTACTTTCTTCATTGACGGGCCAGTTGATGAATGCGTAGTACATACTTGCCCATCATGTCAAATTCAATATTCACCTCGTTGCCCGGTGTTACCAGGTGGATATTGGTGTGCGAATAGGTATAAGGTATTATCGCCACGGAAAATTCGTTGACGGAAACGTCAAAAACCGTGAGGCTCGTACCGTTTATGGAAACCGATCCTTTTTCAACAATAAGTGCCGCATGATGTTCGGGGATGCGGAAACGGAACAGCCAGGAGCCGTCCAGGTCTTTTTTGTCGGTGCAAAGCGCTTTACCGTCCACATGCCCCTGCACGATATGCCCGTCGATACGCCCGCCGATTTGCATACAGCGTTCCAGGTTCACTTTCTTGCCCGGCTGCCATTGCCCGATGGTGGACTTTTCGATGGTTTCGAGCACGGCTGTCACCCG
>JAKPBL010000485.1 GCA_029778965.1 Bacteroidota bacterium | reverse complement strand
TGGCCGCGGGGCTTATCTCTATCATGAACGGGTTCATGGGCATTAACTACACTACTATTTCTGCCTGCGCCACATCGAATTCAGCCATCATGGATGCATTCAATTATATACGGCTGGGCAAAGCGAAGATCATTGTTACCGGCGGATCGGAGGCGCCGATCACACCTGCATCGTTCGGGGGCTTCAGCGCCATGAAGGCAATGAGCCACCGGAACGACGAGCCGCAACTGGCATCGCGGCCTTTCGATGTTCATCGCGACGGATTTGTGATGGGCGAAGGAGCGGGCGCCCTGGTGCTGGAAGAATTTGACCACGCCGTGCAACGCGGCGCTACCATCTATGGCGAAATCGGCGGCGCTGCCATGACAGCCGACGCCTATCATATGACGGCTACGCATCCCGAAGGAAAAGGTGCCGTGCAGGCCATGCGGCTCGCCCTTCGCGAAGCCGGCGTGAATACGGGTGAGCTTGACTACCTGAACCCGCATGCCACCTCCACCCCGGTGGGTGATCTTTCCGAAACAAAGGCGATCGCCGCCTTATTAGGCAGCGCCGATAACCAGTTACTGATCAGCGCCACCAAATCGGTAACGGGTCACCTGCTGGGTGCGGCAGGCGCTGTTGAAGCCATCATTACCTTAATGGCCATGAGAGATAATATCGTGCCGCCCACCATTAATACCACCGAACTCGATCCTGGCATTCCCGGTAACCTGCACATTGTTACCGGAAGCGCGCGCGAAAAAAAGGTCCGCGTGGCGCTCAGCAATACCTTCGGGTTCGGCGGGCATAACGCCACTGTTGTATTCAAAAAAGTGTAACCATGTCGCCTGTGCCCGATCGGTTGTATTCTACGAAGTTCGTTCTGCTCTGCACGAGTTCTTTTTTGTTTTCTTCCAGTTTCAACATGCTCATACCCGAATTACCTGCGTACCTGAGCAGCATGGGCGGCGCCTCCTATAAAGGACTGATCATTGCGCTCTTCACCATTACAGCGGGTATTTCGCGGCCTTTCAGCGGCAAGCTGACCGATACCATCGGCCGTGTGCCGGTGATGGCAATCGGGTCGCTCGTCTGTTTCGTATGCGGGTTCTTATACCCCGTGATTCATACGGTAGCCGGCTTTCTTTTTCTGCGCCTGTTTCATGGCTTCTCCACCGGTTTCAAGCCAACCGCCACCGCCGCCTATATCGCCGATATCATACCCCGGCACCGCTGGGGCGAAGCGATGGGTATTCATGGCATTTGCTTCAGCACCGGCATGGCCATTGGCCCCGCGCTGGGCAGCCTGATAACCGCCAGCCATTCGATCAGTATGCTGTTTTACACTTCTTCCCTGTTTGCGCTGATGTCTATCGTGATTTTGCTGAACCTGAAAGAAACCCATCCGGAGAAACAGCGCTTTCATGTTTCGCACCTGCGTATCGGCTGGCATGAGATCATCGATCCCCGGGTGCTGCCCGCGGCGATTACCACCTTTATCGGTTACCTGTCTTATGGTGTGATACTGACCCTGATTCCCGACTGGGGCGCCTCGCTGGGTGTTAAGAACAAGGGGAGCTTCTTTATTTATTTTACGCTTGCCTCGCTGCTGATGCGATTTGTGGCCGGTAAGTTTTCAGACAGAAAAGGCAGGGTACCGGTATTAAAAACCGCTTACCTTTTCCTGATAAGTGCATCGCTGCTGATTGCCTTTGCGGGCAGCCCGCTGCTGCTTACGGCAGGCGCGCTGGTATATGGCATCGCTACCGGTTTGTTCTCTCCGGCGGTCTCTGCATGGACGGCCGATCTGAGCAGGCCCGATCAGCGCGGCAGAGCGATGGCCACCATGTATATATCGCTCGAAGCGGGCATCGGACTGGGGGCAGCCTTATCGGGCTGGGCCTTTGCCGATCACCTGCAAAGGGTACCGGTCATTTTCATCATCACTGCTATTGCCACAGCCACAGGACTTATTTACCTGTTTTTCTACCCTTCAAAAAAGCAGCAAATGCCGCTGGCTGGTCGGTATTGATATAATCGGCACCCGCGTCGAGCAAAGTACGCCAGCAGGCTGCCACGTCGGGAGCATTCCAGAACCTCACTTTTTTCTGGCGATTATGCGCCGCGCTGATCAGCGAGTCCACGCGGTGTGCGTCGGCAGGCTGCATCGGGCCAATGCCGTTCCAGGCAGACCAATCGCGGAAATCGGTACTTATCATCGGTATCCGCACCCATTCTGCCTCGGTATATTTCTGGCCGAACACGCCGTCGAACCAGATATAAGCAGGATATGCCCTGAAGCTTTCGGGGGCAGGCCGGTTACCCGAAATCACGATGCGAAGCTTTTTACTGCCCGTCAGCGCCGGGTATTCTTTTAGCAGTTCTACCAGGGCGGCCAGCGTGGATTTTGCTTCCGATTTAATATCAATCATCAATTGCAGCGACCGCGTGCTGTCGGCATAAGGAAATCCTTTAAACCATTTGACAATTTCATTCAGGGGCAGAAGATATAAAGAATCGAGCTGCTTTTTGGCCGCCAGTTCCGGCTCGCCGTGCGCTACCAGCAGCACACCATCTACCAGGTGCACATCTGCCTCGATGGAACCAA
>JAKPBL010000419.1 GCA_029778965.1 Bacteroidota bacterium | reverse complement strand
GAATGCGGGGCGCCTTCAAGCGCTTTGTATAATTCGTCGTATATGAGGTCGTGGTGGCTGCCGGGTTCGGCTGTCAGCGCCGGCAGGGCAGGAGCGCCAGGCGCAACCTCCTGCCATTCGATGGTTTCCATAAACCGCCCACCCAGCCGGATGGTTGCCTTTTCAAATACCAGGAGCAAGCCGATCTCCTGGTTCCGGTTGCTGGCGTTCACCGTCCAGTGCAGGCTGCCGATGGCGCCCGCCGCCGATGCCAGCAGTGCCACACCACAGTCTTCGCCATCGATGCTGCCGGTATGCAAAACATTCTGCATTTCGACGGCTGTAACGGTCAGTCCCGGAACCAGCCAGCAAAGGGCGTCGATATAATGACTGAACTGTGTGTACAGGATGCCACCGTCGAGCATGCGGTTACCATGCCAGGAATTGCGCTGGTAATAAGCGGGCGTACGTTGCCAGCAGGCATTCCACTGGAAGCTGAGCAGCTTCCCCCAATGGCCGGCCGCGGTCATTTGCTGCAACGCCTTCATCGTGGCATGGTAACGGGCAGAGAGCACCAGGTAAACCGGCCTGGCGGCTTCCCGGGCCAGTACCATCAGGCTTTGCGCCTCGGCCTCATGCAGGCAAAACGGTTTTTCGCAAAGTACGGTGAGTTGGCGGGCCAGCGCCTGCCGGGTATGCAGCGGATGTAAACCATTCGGGCTGCAAACCACCGCCACGTCGGCCGGTATGGCCGATAGCATGGTTTCGCTGTCGGCAAAACCGGGCACATCGTAGTCGTTGCAGAAAGTGTTCAGGGTAAGCGCATCGGGGTCGGCGGCAGCCACCAACTGTCCCACACGCCTGATCTGGTCGGCGTGGCGGCGGGCAATCCGGCCTGCCCCGATAATAACAAATCGAAGGGCCATAAGGGCAGGCAAAATCCAAAAAAAATGGCAATCTGCAAGCTATTTCCACAGTTTTCCCTTAACTTTGCCGCCAATTTAAGCTGAGATAATAATCGGATGTTTTTGTAAAAAAAGAAATGATGTCTTATTTAACCAAAGAAAAAAAAGCCTCGATTTTTGCCGAACACGGTGGCAATGTAGCCAATACCGGTTCCATCGAAGGGCAGATTGCTTTGCTGACCGAGCGGATCAGCTCTATTTCCAAGCACCTGCAGGCAAATAAAAAAGATTTCTCAACCCATCGCGGCCTGATGCAACTCGTAGGCAAGCGCAAGCGCCTTCTCACCTCCATGAGCAAGCACAACCTGACCGGTTATCGTCAGTTGATTGAGAAACTTGGTATCCGCAAATAAAGTGATTCGATGATATAGTAATAAACTATTCCCAACTTAATATCAGTTGGGAATAGTTTTTTGCGCTTATAAAATTTTACGACGTTTATGTTATCACAACCCATACAAGTAAGCTTTGAAGTAGGTAGTGGCCGCGAGGTGATTATCGAAACCGGCAGACTGGCACGCCAGGCCGACGGAGCTGTTACCGTTCGCCAGGGCAACTGTATTATCCTGGCCACGGTTGTTGCCAATAAAGAACCCAAAGAAGGACAGTCTTTTTTTCCCCTTACCGTAGATTACCAGGAAAAATTCGCGTCTGCGGGTCGTATTCCCGGCTCTTTCTTCAAGCGGGAAACCAAGCTCAACGATTATGAAGTGCTGGTAAGCCGCCTGATCGACCGTGCGCTTCGCCCGCTTTTCCCCGAAGATTATCTCTGTGACGTTCAGGTGCTGATCACCCTGGTATCGAGCGACCCCGAAGTGATGCCAGATTCGCTGGCCTGCCTGGCTGCTTCAGCGGCACTGGCCGTTTCGGACGTTCCCATCCAGGAAATCATTTCCGAAGTACGTGTTGCACGGGTAGACGGGCAGTTTATTATCAACCCGCTTCGTTCGGAGCTCGCCAAAGCCGATATGGATTTTCTCATCGGCGCTACCGACAAGAACATCATGATGGTGGAAGGTGAATCGAAAGAATGTCTGGAGGAAGACCTGGTGCGCTCCATTGAAATAGCGCACGACGCCATTCGCGTACAAGTGAAAGCCCAGGAAGAACTGCGGCAGAAAAAAGGCGTTACCGGCAAACGCGAGTACACCAAACCCGAGCAGAATGAAGAGTTGCGCGCCAAAGTCGATGGCTTTGCCCGCACCAAAGTATATGAAGTGGCCAAGGGCGCACTGGCCAAGCACGACCGCAGCGATCGTTTCGACGCCATCGGCGTTGAACTGATGGATTGGCTGAAAAAAGAATACAATGTGGCCGAAGGCGAAGACCTCGCCCCGCTGGTTAAAAAACAGGCCAAAAATTATTACAGCGACCTGCAATATTATGTAGTGCGTGATATGATCCTGAACGACCGGGTTCGTCTCGACGGACGTGCGCTCGACCAGGTTCGTCCCCTCGATATGGAAGTGGATGTGCTGCCTTCACCCCATGGCGCGGCCCTGTTCACCCGCGGTGAAACACAATCGCTGACCACCGTTACACTGGGTACCCCGCTCGACGAGCTGCTTATTGAAAGCGCCGCCGTGTCGAATTACAGCAAGTTCATTCTCCATTATAATTTTCCGCCCTTCTCTACCGGCGAAGTGAAAATGATGCGTGCCCCCGGCCGTCGCGAAGTGGGTCACGGTAACCTGGCCATGCGTTCGCTGAAGCAAATGATGCCGGGCGAAGATTACGCTTACACTGTTCGCATTGTAAGCGATATTCTTGAATCGAACGGGTCATCATCGATGGCAACTGTTTGCGCCGGCTCGCTGGCGTTGATGGATGCAGGTGTTCCCATTCCGAAACACGTATCGGGGGTAGCCATGGGCCTGATCACCAAAGACGGCAAGTTTGCGGTGCTGACCGATATCCTGGGCGATGAGGATCACCTGGGTGATATGGACTTCAAGGTAACCGGTACCCGCGACGGTATTTGCGGTGTGCAAATGGATATTAAGGTGGACGGTCTCAGCATGGATATCATGCGCCAGGCCCTGGCACAAGCCAACCGCGGCCGTATGCATATCCTCGATGCGATGTACAATACCATCGGTGCGGCCCGCGAAGACGTGAAGCCGCATGCACCGCGCATGGTGAAGATCTTCATCGATAAGGAATTCATCGGCGCCGTGATCGGACCGGGTGGTAAAGTGATCCAGGAAATGCAGCGTGAAACAGGTACTACCATCAATATCGAAGAGAAGAACAACCAGGGTGAAGTAAGCATCTTCGGCGCCAAGAAAGAGAACGTGGACAAAGCGGTGAACTGGATCAAAGGCATTGCCGCACAAGCTACCGTAGGTGATACTTACGAGGCTACGGTGAAGTCGATCCAGCCTTATGGCGCTTTTGTAGAGTTCCTTCCCGGCAAACAGGGCTTGCTGCACATCTCTGAAGTGAGTTGGAAGCGGCTGGAAACCCTCGAGGGGGTGCTGAAGGAAGGTGATGTGGTGAAGGTAAAGCTGACAGGCACCGACCCCAAATCGGGCAAGTTCAAGCTGAGCCGCAAGATATTGTTGCCGAAACCCGAAGGTATGCCCGCTGACAGCGACCGCCCCGAACGGGGTGAACGTCCCGACAGACCGCCCCGCCAGGGCGACCGTCCGCAGCGGAGAGAACAATAATAAAAAAGGAGGCTTTTGCCTCCTTTTTGCTGATAATTAATGCATTAATGGAGAATACTGTCCAGGTTACCATTGGCGGAACCGATCCGGAAATAAATGACATCCTGGTAGCGCTGCTGGCCGATGCGGGGTTTGAAGGATTTGAAGAAGAGCGGTCGCTGATCAGGGCCTTTATCGCCGAGCCGGCGTTTGATCCCGCCCGGCTGCACGAAATATTGGCGCCGCTGCAATTGGCTGCAACTACAGACATCATACCGCCGCAAAACTGGAATGCCGGCTGGGAGTCGAGCTTTTCGCCCGTGGAAGTGCCCGGTTTTTGCGTGGTGCGGGCAGGGTTCCACCCGTCGCCGCCGGCAGGCCTGATCGACCTCGTGATTACCCCGAAAATGAGCTTCGGCACCGGTCACCATGCCACCACCTTTCAAATGCTGCAGGCCATGGAAAAGCTGGCATTTACCGGCAAATCTGTGCTTGATTTCGGCACCGGCACCGGCGTACTGGCCATCCTGGCCGAAAAATTGGGCGCTGCAGGCATCCTGGCCATCGACAACGATGTGTGGAGCATCGAGAATGCCACTGAAAACGCCGCCCTGAACCATTGCCGGCAGGTGGTGCTGGCCAGGGCCGACCGCTTGCCGGAAGACAGAAAATTCGATATTATACTGGCCAATATCAACCGGCATGTTATTCTGGCCAACCTGCCCGCGCTGAAAGACTGTCTGGCCGAAAATGGCGTGCTGGTAATCAGCGGCCTGTTGCAGGCGGATGGTCCCGACCTGGAAAAAGCAATACAGGCGACCTCGCTGTCGTTAACGGATAAAAGGGAAAAAGAAAGCTGGCTTTGCTGGACGCTGAAAGCCTGATTTCTTTATATTTGAAATCCAACTAGACCATGAAAGAGGCTCTGCTGATTTTTTTAGCCTATTGTATCGGCTCTATACCGACCGCTGTTTGGGTCAGTCGTCGTTTTTTCGAGATTGATATTCGCGAATACGGCAGCGGTAACGCCGGCGCCACCAATACCTTCCGCGTGCTGGGGCCGCGCTGGGGCACCCTGGTAATGGTCATCGATGTGCTGAAAGGACTTGCCGCTGTTAAGCTTTCCCTTTTATTACCCTGGTATTTCGACAACGAGATCGCGCTGACCAATCTCCAGATTGGCCTGGGCATTGCGGCCGTATTGGGCCATATATTCCCGATCTGGGCCGATTTCAAAGGAGGTAAAGGGGTGGCAACGCTCTTTGGGCTGGTTATCGGCATTTCGCCGTGGACGGCCCTTTGCTGTTCAGGTATTTTCCTGTTGGTATTATACCTCACCCGTTTCGTTTCCCTGAGCTCCATTTTGGCCAGCATCGCTTTCCCCGTCTTTATACTCGTCATATTCAATGTCGAAAACCACGCGTACCGCGTTTTTGCCATCGTAGTGGCACTGCTGGTGATTTTAACGCACCAGAAAAACATCAGCCGGCT
>JAKPBL010000418.1 GCA_029778965.1 Bacteroidota bacterium | reverse complement strand
TTTGCAGGTGTGCCTCCGCGTACATGCTTACAGTTCAAGCAGTGCCTTCACCGGGTCTTTGCCGAAGAGCAGCAGCTCGGGTTTTTCGAGCAGCTCTTTTACCCGTACCAGGAAGCTGACCGACTCACGGCCGTCAATAATACGGTGGTCGTAGCTCAATGCCAGGTACATCATCTGCTTTACCACTACCTGGCCGTTAACGGCCATGGGCCGCTCCTGTATCTTGTGCATACCGAGAATGGCAGACTGGGGAATATTGATGATGGGCGTACTCATCAGCGAGCCAAATACACCGCCATTGGTAATAGTGAAAGTGCCGCCCTGCATCTCTTCCATCGACAATTTGTTGTCGCGTGCCTTGGTAGCCAGCTCTACCACTTTTTTTTCGATCTCAGCCATGCTGAGGCTTTCTGCGTTGCGGATCACCGGCACCACCAGCCCCTTGGGGGCAGACACCGCGATGGAGATATCGCAATAATCGTGGTAGATAATCGAATCGCCGTCGATATAGGCGTTCACAGCCGGCCAATCCTGCAGGGCATAGCAAACGGCTTTGGTGAAGAAGCTCATAAAGCCGAGGTTCACGCCATGACCCTCTTTGAATTTGTCTTTGTACTGTGCGCGGATCGCCATGATCGGCCCCATATCCACCTCGTTGAAGGTGGTCAGCATGGCCGTGGTGTTTTTGGCTTCCACGAGGCGGCGCGACACGGTCTTGCGCAGGTTGCTCATCTTCTCGCGACGCTCCTCGCGGCCAAACAGCGCCGCCCCCGGTTTACGGCCGGGATTGTTCAGGGCTTCCAGCACATCGTGCTTTAATATCTTTCCGTTGCTGCCGCTGGCAGTAACTGATTTCGGATCAACTTTTTTATCAGCGATGATGGCCGCAGCCACCGGGGTTGCCTTGAGGTCATTCGGAACGGCCGTAACCGGGGCGTTGGCTGCCGCTGGTTTGGCGCTTTCTTTAACGGCTTCTTTGGCGGCAGCAGGTAAGGCCGTTTCATCGGGCACGGCTATGTCGGTATCGATCGAAGCGATGGGTTCGCCGATTTTTACGGTATCGCCTTCTTTGAATAAAACCGACAGCTTGCCCGATTCTTCTGCATTCAGCTCAAAAGTGGCTTTTTCGCTTTCCAGCTCGGCGATCACTTCGTCGCGCCGCACCAGGTCGCCTTCTTTCTTCACCCATTTCAATATGGTTACTTCCGTGATCGACTCGCCGACCACCGGCACCTTGAGTACGATCTTACCCTTGCCTACCGCTTTCGCGGGAGCTGCTTCTTTAGCGGGGGCTGCAGCCGGAGCTTTCGCGGCGGCCGGTGCCGGTTTGGTTTCGACAGTACCTGCCGGCGCAGCGGCGGTTTCGTCGATCGAGGCCACCACATCACCTATTTTCAGGGTATCCCCTTCATTGGCCCTGGTTTGCAATACACCTGCCTGCTCGGCATTCAATTCGAAGGTCGCTTTCTCACTTTCCAGTTCGGCGATCACTTCGTCGCGCTGCACATAGCTACCGCTCGGTTTCAGCCACTTGATCAGCGTCACTTCCGATATCGATTCACCAACAGTTGGAACTTTTATGTCGAGCATAATGTCAAATTCAAAAATCAAAAATAGGTGCCGGGATTTGTCAAAAACTTGTCAAAAGTAAGCATTCAGGACGATCGTACATAGCCGAAAACTGACCCGGCATTAAATACCAAAGGCTGTCTCTATGATCTCTGCCTGCTCCTGCGCATGCACTTTCGCGTAACCGGTAGCGGTAGAGGCGCTGGGCTGGCGGCTGATCACGCCAAAATTAAGCGTGGTCAGGTTCATTTTCAGGAACGATGCTGCGCCCATGTTGAGCGGCTCTTCCTGTACCCAGAACCAGGTGGCTTTGGCATATTTGGCATAGAGGTCTTCCAGTTGTTTTTGCGGGATCGGGTACAACTGCTCCACGCGTACGATCGCCACGTTCTTCGCCTGTTCTTTCTGCTGCCGCGCAGCGAGATCGAAATATATCTTGCCAGAGCAGAAGAGCACCTTGGTAACCTTTGCGGGATCAGGTGCAGTAGGATCATCAATCACCTCCTGGAAGCGGCCATTTAAGAAAGCTGCTTTGGGCGAATAGGCTTCCGGCAGCCGCAGGTTGGCTTTGGGCGAGAAATTAATCAGCGGCTTGCGGAAAGGCCAGGCGAGCTGACGGCGCAGGGCATGGAAGAGATTCGCGGAAGTGGTAATATCGGTCACCACCATATTCAATTCAGCGCACATCTGCAGGAAGCGTTCCATGCGGGCCGAGCTATGCTCCGGTCCCTGGCCTTCGTATCCGTGCGGCAGTAACATAACGATGCCGTTCATCCGGCTCCATTTTTGTTCGCCGGCGGCGATGAACTGGTCGATCATGGTCTGGGCGCCGTTACAGAAATCGCCGAACTGCGCTTCCCACAATACCAGCGCCAGGGGGTTGGCCATGGCATAACCGTATTCAAAACCGAGCACACCGTACTCGCTCAGCAAAGAGTTGTAAATGTGGAAATGGCCTTTGGCGCCTTCTATCCGGCTGAGGCGGTTATAGGCCGCGTCGTTTACTTCGTCTCTCAGCACCGCATGGCGGTGGCTGAAGGTGCCGCGGCATACATCCTGCCCGCTCATCCGCACGTCTTTGCCTTCGAGCAGCAGGCTCGCATAAGCCATCAGCTCGCCGGTAGCCCAGTCGAGCTTTCCTTCATCCTCGTACAACTTTACCTTGTCGTGCAATATCTTTTCCACCTTTTTCATCGGCCTGAAGTCTGCCGGCCAGGTCATAATGCTGTTGAAGATGGTACTGAATGCGGCTTCGCTGATACCGGTCTCAGGCGATACCAGGAAGTCTTCCTCCTTTGCTTTGCGTAAGCTGCGCCAGGCGATTTCGGGAGCCTGGTATTTATACGGCAGCGGGTGCTGCTTCACTTCGTCGAGCCGCTCCTGCAGGTCGCCCCAGAATTTCTTTTCCATTTCCTGCGCCATCTGGCGGGCGTCTTTTTCACCGGTTTCCAGCAGGTAAGACGTGTACACTTCGCGCGGGTTGGGGTGCTTGTCGATCAGCGCGTACAATTTCGGCTGGGTGAATTTGGGATCATCGCCTTCGTTATGGCCGTGCTTGCGGTAACAAACCATGTCGATGAAAATATCGGCATTGAATTCCTGGCGGTAACGGGTGGCGATCTCGGCCACTTTGATAACGGTTTCGGCATCGTCGCCGTTAACGTGGAATACGGGCGCCTGCACCGTTGCCGCGAGCGACGTACAATAGTCGGAACTGCGCGCATCGGCGTAATCGGTCGTGAACCCGATCTGGTTATTGATCACGAAGTGCATGGTGCCGCCGGTATAATAACCGTCGAGTTTGCTCATCTGCAGCACTTCGTACACGATGCCCTGGCCGGCAATGGAGGCGTCGCCGTGGATCAGTATCGGCAAAATCCGGTCATATTCGCTTTCATACAGCACGTCGGCTTTGGCACGGGCAAATCCCACTACTACGGGGTCGACCGCTTCCAGGTGTGAAGGGTTGGGCGCCAGCTTGAGATGAACGGTTTTTCCCGAGGGCGTGGTTACGTCGCTGCTGTACCCCATGTGGTACTTCACGTCGCCGCTGCCCATGGTCTGGTCCATCACCGCGGTACCTTCAAATTCGCTGAAAATATGTTCGTAGGTTTTGCCGAGAATATTGGCAAGCACATTCAGTCGCCCCCGGTGGGCCATGCCGAACACCACTTCTTCCACCCCCATGTTACCAGCGGTATTGATGATGGCATCGAGCGCGGCGATGGTGGTTTCACCGCCTTCGAGCGAAAACCGTTTCTGGCCGATGTATTTGGTATGAAGGAACTTCTCGAACATCACGCCCTGGTTCAGCTTCTCCATGATACGGCGCTGCTGGTCCACTTTGAGGGGGGCGGCAAACTCCTTTTCCATGGCATTGGTCAGGAAATCGATCTTTTTCTGGTCGCTGATGTATTTGAATTCGATGCCTACGTGCTTTGCATAGGTATCTTGCAGGTGCTTCAGTATATCGCGGAGGGTGGCATTGGGACCAAGGCCGAGACGTTCGCCGGCGTAAAATTTCTTGTCGAGATCAGCTTCGGTGAATCCGAAAAAGGCCAGGTCGAGGTTGGCGCCCCGGTCTTTCCGTTCACGGATGGGATTGGTTTTGGCGATCAGGTGGCCTTTGTTCCGGTAACCCAGTATCAGCCGG
>JAKPBL010000415.1 GCA_029778965.1 Bacteroidota bacterium | reverse complement strand
AGGGTAGGGGCGGGTAATCGAAGAAAGTTCCTGCGCGGGGGGATGTTTTACATCTTTGTACCAGCAAACAAGCTGATCCGATATCCACCGAAAGCCGCCAGAAATCAGCAATCCTTCCACATCCTCTGAAATGAAACCATGAAATCAGCTCCCTTCCAATCCGATGAAATCCGTTGATCCACATTCCTGAAAACCACCCGATCCATCCTTTGAAACTGACCGATCCAACGCCTGAAAAGCCACCCATCAATCCCGATCCTGTAGAAATCCTGGTCCCATTATCCTGAAAACCGACGATCCAATCCGAAACCGGTAAATCCCATCCTGTAGAAAACGAGCCTTTATCAGCAGACATCCACTTCCATGAAACCAACCCAGGTCCATCCTTTGTAAAAACCAGCGGAACCATTTAATGAGCAGATCGTCCAAAAGAAATTAGAACGGCTTCAACAAAAATGTTGAAGCCGTTTTCTATTTGTTTGCCTCATGGCCATCAGTCGGTAATGATACCGCTTCGTGAATTCCAGTTTCCCTTCCTGTTGGTGATGCGGGTATTCTCTTCGGGGAAATACTTGCTGTATTTTTTGCTGATGGCGGCGGATTGCTCTTGACCGTCGATATAAAGAACGCCTTTGCGGCACTCGATCTCATAGTTGTCGGAGTCTTTAATAAGGCCGGCGGCCGTCAATTCAGCGATCATGGTTTTATACCCTTCCATTTGCTTTTCGACCCGGTCGAGGCTTTGGGCCGCGTCATCGAGACTTTTACGCAGGTGCACACGCTGGTCCGCCAACTGGCGGCGGGCATTACGACCTTGTGCGGCGATATCGGTCGACTGGCTCTTCCATTGTTCCTTTAGTTGCCGGCGCAATTGTTCCATATCTGCTTTCAGGTCGTCGCGGTCAATGCGCGACATATTGTCCCGCGCCTGCGCCATCGCATTGCGGGCCGCTTCCAGCTTATCGTCGAGATTGAAATTCCTGAATTCCCGCTGAAGCTGCAGCTCCGCATTCTTCAGTTGCTTTTCCAGGTTATCGAACTGGAATTGCTCGGCGAGATGCTGTTTTTCAAGCTGCTCCATCTGGCGGTCCAAACCGGAAAGCGATTGTTGCAGGTCGATGTCGATCTTGTCGATATTGATCCGGTCGAGCGCACTTTCCATTTCGGCCTCTATGCGATCCCAGTTTTTCCCTTCCATGTCGGTACGCAATTTTTCTTTTGCCCGACGGATCTCCCGTATATGATTGTCGAGCCCTTTGGGCGGAACAGTATCGGCACCCGCGGGCTGCTCCTGGTAAAACTCGCTTAACAAGCTCGCGCCATGTGCAAAAGGCTCATGCCAGCTAATGGAAATAAGCGCCATTCCCAGAAGGGGCAGGCAGGCGAACAGCCTGCGATTGGTTTGGTTGATGAAGGCCATGGTTATAATATTTACGAATTATTTCGTAATAAATATACGATTGGTTTCGTAATTGGAAGAGGCCGCCGGGTGTTTTTGGGAACTTTAACAATTAAAGGTTGGCGCTTACAAAGCCCCAGACTGTTTCTCACATTTATCTCACCACCCATTTCATCATCTCCTTCCAGCTCGGTTTTTTCCCGTACATCAGTATGCCGGTGCGATAGATCCGCGCGGCCAGCCAGGTTGTTCCCATAAAGCCCAGTATCAGCAGCGCAAAGCTCAGCAACAACTGCCAGCCCGGTACGCCGTAAGGCAGGCGGGCCATCATCACGATCGGCGAGGAGAGCGGAAAGAGGCTGCCGAAGAGCGCGAGCCCGCCATCAGGGTTGTTGATGGCCTGGGTCATGATCACGAACGAGAAGATGATCGGCATGGTGATGGGCAGCATCAGTTGCTGGGCATCTTGCGGGTCGTCGTTCACCGCGCTGCCCACGGCGGCAAAGAGAGATGAATAGATCAGGTAGCCAAAGAGAAAATAACCAAAGAAGCAGGTGATGATCAGCGGCATGTTTACATTGCGCATGTTATTCAGTATCTCGCGCACGGCATTGGCCTGCGGCGATTGAGCGGTCACGGCGCCCGCCACTTCGCCCGTTTGCATGTGGGCGGCCTGGTCGAGCAGGCCGGGGAATATCAGTGGCAGCGCCATTTGCAGCGATACCACCAGCACCCCCCAGATCAGGAATTGTACCAGCCCTACCGCACCGATACCGAATATTTTGCCCATCATCAACTGGAAGGGCTTTACGCTGCTGACGATCACTTCAGCAATGCGGCTGGTTTTTTCTTCCATCACGCCCCGCATCACCATGGCGCCGTAGATAAACAGCACCATATAGATCAGGATGCCGCAAAAAAAGCCCAGCGCATAGGCGAAACCGGTGCTGCCGCTCTTGCCCGCCTTTGATACGGTAAGCGGCACATTGACCTGGATGCTGTCGAGCTGCGCCGTTGTTACGCCCGGCGCCAGCAAAGATTGCACCCGCATTTTTTCCAATCCCTTATTGATGCGGTTCTGTATTTTCTCTTGTGTAACAGGACCTACGCTCGATTGGCTAACCAATACCAGGCTGTCGGTTTTGGCGCCGCTGAAGGTGGCGGGCACCATAATATAACCGTCGAAAGCTTTTTCTTTCAGCAGCAGCGCCATCTTTTCGTTGTCGGCTTCTTTCAGGAATTGAAATTTCAGGCTGGTATTGCTTTCTATGTTCCCTTCGAGTCGGCCGGCGGGGTCGGCAATCGCTATGCGCAAGTCGTCGTTCCCTTTCACGCTGAAATAAATGATGAGCGCATAGAAGCCGAAAATGAAAAGCGGCAGCAGTATCGTGGAGAGAAGAAAGGTTCTTTTTTGTACGCGGCTGAGAAATTCGCGCCGCATGATCACCAGTATCTTGTTCATCGGATGGTATTGAGGGCTGTTTAATAAGCGATGTCAGGCTATATGGTTTTGAAAGGGGCGGGTGGTGCTTTGCCGGTCATTCACCAACCGAATGAAGATGTCGTTGAGCGACGGCAATATCTCGTTAAAGCCTTTTATACCTATGCCACGGGCGATCAGCTCGCCCAGTATCGCATTGGTATCGTGGTCGCCGTTTAACTGGATGGTATAGGCTGATCCGTTTGCCGCCAGCACTTCATACAGCGAAGAGGGAGGAAGCCCGCCGGGCGCTTCGGCCAGCAGCCGGTATTTGTACTCTTTGAACGCTTCTTTCACGCCGGCTACATCGCCATCGAGAATTTTTTTGCCCTTGTCGACCAGCACAATCTGGTCACATATCTCTTCCACCTGTTCCATGCGATGGGTGCTGAAAATAATGGTGCAGCCTTTTTTGGCGAGCCCGTAGATCTCTTCCTTGATCAGGTTGGCATTCACCGGGTCGAGCCCGCTGAAAGGTTCGTCGAGAATGATCAGGCTGGGTTCGTGCAATACAGTGGTCACAAATTGCAGCTTTTGCTGCATGCCCTTCGACAGGTCTTCCACCTTCTTGTTCCACCAGCTCTGCATGTCGAACCGTTCAAACCAGCTTTTTATTTTTTCCAGGGCTTCGCTGCGCGACATCCCTTTCAATTGCGCCAGGTATATGGCGTGCTCGCCGATCTTCATCTTTTTATACAGGCCGCGCTCTTCGGGCATATAGCCGATACGAAGAATATCTTTTTCGGGTTCGAAGGGTTGCCCCTCGAAAATAATATTCCCTTCATCGGGATAAAAAATGCCGGTGATCATGCGCAGCAATGTGGTCTTGCCCGCGCCGTTGGGACCCAGCAGCCCGAATATTTTTCCCGCACCGATACTAAAGCTGATATCGTCCACCGCCTTTTGTGTGGCATAGTATTTTTTCAGGTGCTGAACTTCGAGTAAAGCCATGCGTTTTTGTATTTAGATGAATAAGCCGACGTTTTATTACAGTTGTCTTCATTTTTTTTGCAGTACTGCCGCAATTCTTTCGGCAATCTTTTCGCCGTCCATGGCCGCGCTTACAATGCCACCCGCATAACCGGCGCCTTCGCCGGCGGGGTACAGGCCTTTTACCTGGGGATGTTCATAAGTGACGGGATCGCGCGGAATGCGCACGGGCGACGAGGTGCGCGATTCGGTGGCCACCACGATGGCTTCGCGGCTAAGATACCCCTTCATTTTCTGTCCAAATGCCTTAAAACCTGCTGCGAGGCTTTTATACACGAAAGCAGGCAGCACTTCCCATAAGGGCGCCGCCTGTACGCCGGGCAGGTAAGAGCAGGGCGGCAGGCTGTCAGACAGCCGGTGATCGATAAAGTCGGTCAGGCGAAGTGCAGGCGCTACCATTCGTCCGCCGCCGGCGGCAAACGCTTTCTGCTCTACCTGCTGCTGGAAGCGCATGGCCGACAGGGCGCCGAAGCGGCCGCCATAGTCTTTTTCTTCTACCGCCACCACCATGCCCGAATTGGCATAGGGATTATTGCGTTTTGACGGGCTCCAGCCGTTTACCACCAGCTCTCCGGGGGCCGTGGCCGCAGGGGCAATGATACCGCCGGGACACATGCAAAAGGAGAACACCCCGCGGTTATCGACCTGCTGTACCAGGCTGTACGAGGCGGGTGGCAGCAGATCGGAGCGAACCGGCTGGTGGTACTGGATGCTGTCGATCAGTTGCTGGGGGTGCTCAACGCGTACACCCAGCGCGAAGGGTTTGGCTTCGATCAGGATACCGTGCAATTGTAACCCTTCGAAAACATCCCGCGCGCTGTGGCCGGTGGCCAGTATAAGCGCCTCGCCTTCAAATCGGTTACCCGTTGCCGTTAGTACGGCGCGGAACCGGCCGTTTTCGAGCACGTATTTTTCGAGCTTTTCGCCGAAATGAAATTCCCCGCCCGCTTCGAGTATCTGCCGGCGCATGGCGGTGATGATATCCGGCAGTTTGTTGGTACCGATATGCGGATGGGCGTCGATGGCGATATCGGGGTCGGCGCCGAACTGCACGAAGAGCTGCAATATCTTATCGATGCTGCCCCGTTTGTTGGAGCGCGTATATAGCTTAC
>JAKPBL010000414.1 GCA_029778965.1 Bacteroidota bacterium | reverse complement strand
CGGTGATCGGTATCGGCGGTATGGCCGGGTCGCTGGGCGGCATCCTGTTCCCGATGGTTACCGGCTACCTGCTTGATTTCTATAAAGGCCAGGGTAATATCATTTTAGGCTACCAGGTGCTTTTCATTTTTTGCGGTACGGTATATCTGCTGGCCTGGCTGATCATTCATTTCCTGGTGCCCCCGAAATACAAACAATTATAAGCGGGAAACCGGTCAAAATCTCCCGGTGCATGAATTGACCGAAAGGATCGAACGGGCGGCGAATAACAGGTAACTGCGCTTGCCGGTGAAGAGAAGAGTCGTAATTTATACGAGTTTTTCGCGCACATAAGAAAACTGTATAATGCGATTATTGTTACGTTATGTATTACCGTTAGGCATCATTGCTGCGTTGGCGGCGCCGGCCACCGGTCAGCCGATCCGGGTGAACGGACAACAGGCACGGCTCGCCATTCGCCAGGTGACGCCCCGGGCGCTGCGCATCACGCTGACGCCGCGGGGTTACAAAAATGATTTTCCATACTCACCCGCCATTTCTGCCGGCCTTTCATCAGGCCCGGCCCTTATCGACCTGCGGGCGTTTTCTTCTCCCATACAGAAAAAAATGGGCAGCCTGCTGGTGAAACTGAGCAACGATCCGCTGACGATCACGATTACGAATGCGCAGGGCCGGCAGGTGCAGTCGCTCGTATTCGATTCAGCCGGCGTTGTTCATTTTGCTACCGGCGACCGGCCCATACTGGGAATGGGAGAGGGTGGTCCCCAGCCGCCCCGCGGCGCCGACTGGCATACGTTGCCGGTGCAATATGACCGCCGCGGTGCAATCGACAGCATGCAGCCCCGCTGGCAGGGCAATGCGTATGGGTCACGTAATCCGGTTGCCATGCTGGCAGGTACGGGCGGTTGGGGCCTGTTTGCCGTTACCCCCTGGATGCTTGTTGACCTCCGCGACCGGCAGGAGGGTTTGCTGATACCCAGAAAACTGGCGGCGGCAGACAGTATTCCGCAAAATGAAAAAGACCAGGACCTGCAAACAAGCAAGGGGCTTCCGCCCGTGGAGAACAGTGCCCCCGGGTTATATGATCTTTTTGTGTTCGATGCCGGCGAGCCTGCTTTGCTGATGAAAGACTTTGCCACCATAACAGGGCCGGCGGTGCTGCCGCCCAAATGGGCCCTGGGTTATATGCAGTCGCACCGCACGCTTCGCGACGAAGAGCAGATGAAAGGCGTGGTGGATACCTTCCGGAGCAAAAAAATTCCCCTTGATGCGGTGATATACCTTGGCACCGGTTTTGCGCCGCAGGGATGGAATACGCCCCAGCCTTCGTTCAGGCCGCACCCGGCCGTTTTTAAAAACGGCGATATCGGTCCGTTTATAACGGAGATGCACAACCGTAATGTTAAGGTGGTGCTGCACATGGTTCCCTGGGACCGCGACAGCCTGCCCACCCTCGAAGGCAGCATTCCCGCGCAGCGGGGAGAAGCATTGCGCCCCGGTCATATACAACCTTACTGGCAGCAGCATGAGACGCTGGTAAAAAAAGGAGTGGATGCTTTTTGGCCTGATGAGGGCGACTGGTTCAATTTGCACGAACGCATAAAGCGGCACCAGTTGTATTACCAGGGATCGCTGTTTACGGAACCGCAGAAGCGGCCCTGGAGCCTGCAGCGCAACGGCTATCCCGGCATCGCCCAATGGGGCGGATGGGTGTGGTCGGGTGATACTGAATCATCGTGGAAAACGCTCGAAGCGCAGATTGCCGTAGGCCTTAACTATTCGCTGAGTATCGGCCCTTACTGGGGGTCGGATATCGGCGGCTTTTATTCCAGCAATGAAACGACCGGCGAATTATATGCACGCTGGTTCCAGTTCGGCAGCTTCTGCGGATCGTTCCGCTCGCATGGCCGTACCTGGCGAACCAGGCTGCCCTGGGGCTGGGGACAATCCAGCATGGACCCCATTGAAGACAGGCGCCCGCCACCCGCAGACGCGCTCAATGATGCGCGTATCGAACCCATCGTGAAGCAGTATGATGAACTTCGCTATCGGCTGTTGCCCTACACCTACACGCTGGCCTGGGAAGCAAGGTCAGGCGGGCTGCCGCTGATGCGCGCCCTCTGGCTGCAATACCCGCATGATACGGTGGCGGCTGCGATCGGTTCACAATACCTGTGGGGACGCGACCTGCTGATCGCGCCTGTTTTTGAAAAAGGCGCAACGGCGCGGAAGCTATACCTGCCCGCGGGCGACTGGTACGACTGGTGGACGGAAGAAAAGCTGCCGGGCGCGCAATTCATATCGAAGGCGGTAGATCTTTCGGTCATGCCCATCTATGTGCGGGCAGGCGCTGTTATTCCGCTTGATACCGTTCGCCAGTATGCAGCCGAACCGGTATCGACGCCTACCACCCTGCAGGTATATACAGGCGCCAACGGAAGCTTTACCCTGTACGACGATGACGGCCAAGGCCAGGATTACCTGCAACGCAAAGGCAATTGGATACACCTGCAGTGGAACGATCGTGAAAAAACGCTGACGCTGAAGCCGGGAGCGCCGCCGGGATTTACCGATGTGCCGGTAAAGCGCAACTTCAGGATAAGGCTGGCGCCATCGGGTGAAATGAAAGAATGTCGCTACGATGGCCGTCCCTTAACGCTTCATTTTAAATAACGTTCGCTGTTTTTGTTATTGGTTTACGGCGCAGGGCGCTTTTTATGGTGAAATGAATTCATGTTATGGCATATAATATCCCCGGCAACCTGAAAGGTCTCTCTGCAGGGGAACTGCAGGCATCGCGGGAGAAATTCGGTTATAACCAGTTGGACCAGGGGCCAAAGAGCGCCTGGTACAGCTTGCTGCTCGACATCATGAAAGAGCCGATGCTGATACTGCTGGTAGTTATCTCCATCATATACCTGCTGGTAGGCAACTATGCAGAGGCCGGCTTTATGTTTGTGGCGATCGTAGCCGTATCGGCCATTTCGTTCTACCAGGACAATCGCAGCAAAAAAGCCCTGGAAGCATTGGAGAAGCTGAGTGAGCCATTGAGCGTTGTTATACGCGACGGCCAGGTTATTCATATCCCGACAAACGAAATCGCCGTGGGCGACCTCTGTATCATTGAAGAAGGCAAGATCATCAATGCCGACGGCAGGATCGTGCATAGCAACGATTTCTCCGTAAACGAGGCATCGCTTACCGGCGAAAGTTTTTCCGTGTTCAAAAGCAGCGACGCGGAACACAACCAGGTATATAGCGGCACCCTGGTGGTTTCGGGGCTCGCCGTGGTGAAGGTGGAAAACATCGGCAGCCGGAGCCGGATCGGGAAAATCGGCACCTCTCTCCGGCAGATACAGGAAGAAATATCTCCTCTGCAGCAACAGATCACCCGGTTTGTAAAAGCCATGGCG
>JAKPBL010000399.1 GCA_029778965.1 Bacteroidota bacterium | reverse complement strand
GAAAATCGAAAGTATGTCGCCCGGTGTCAACCTGAAGCAATTAACCCATAACAGCAACGGCGCCGTATCTTCTTTCCAGCCCGAGGTTGAATACATGAATATCAATGGCCCTTCGTGGATAGAATTCAGCTTCACTTTCGTTCCGCACAACAACAACCAGATGAGCCTGCACGCGCTGCCTGAAATAACCACCTCGATCTCGGGATTGAGCAACTACGGCATTGCACAGGAGTTTGCCGAATGCAACCTGGGCGCCAACAGCAAAGTGGTATACGATTCGGAAATTACCAGTCTTGCGATCTCTTCCAACGGATACGGTTACCGCGCCGAGAACAAGTACGGCCCCACCCGCAAAGCCGATAACGAAAAGCTCAGCATCATCAATAAGAACGTTGCCGTAATACGCATCAAGATCGGTATCAACCGCAACAACGATAACAACTGGGGAGGTATCAGCACTTATAAAATCGAGCTGAAAGATGTTAACCCCGATATGGCCACCGTTTACATGCCCGATATCGTAGGCTTCCAGGCCAGGATGCAGCAGGATGTGGTGCAACTGAACTGGAGCAGCCCTAACCAGGACAATATCCAGGATATTGCCATAGAAAAGAGCGTAGATGGTGAGATCTTCCGTGAAATCGGCATGTTCCGTAAAACAGATATGGAAAATGATGGCCTGTACCGCTTCAACGACGATGCCCGTTCAGCGTCTACCATGGGCGCGGTATTCTACCGCCTGCGTACCCGCAGCATGAAAGGCGATATTCAATACTCTTCTGTAAAAATGGTTACCCTGAACAAAAAAGAAGCCTTTGTTAAAACAGAAGTAAGTATTGATCCGGTTACCGGCGAGCAGGTTTTCCTGACACCGCTGGGCTGGCAGCAAAAGCAGGTGTCGGCCGAGATTTATAACGGCGAAGGCACCCTGGTGAAAAAGGTTTCTGAGGCGAAAGCCATGCCACAACTGATCATTAACATGAAAGATCTTTCTGCAGGCGCCTATTTTGTTCGCTTCACCTGCGGCAACCAGTATTCAACCCAATACATCGTACATGCCGACAGCCTGTAAGCATATTATTACCAAGAATTTCATATTGAGCCAGTGAAACGCTCAGCCGGTTGCTGCAAAGTGACCGGCTAGCCGTTTAGTAAAAGTTCCGGCGCTTATCATACACCCGATCGCCGCTGATGAACACTTCCACATCATCATTGTGTTTCAGCTTCAGGAAAATTTTCCCGGTCTTCCTTTACCGGCTCTCCAAAGTTCGGTGTTCCGTTGGCAGTCCGGTTGACAGGTTGTGCACGCGGAGAACATTGGTTGCCGCATCTCTCGGCCGGGTTTGGATTTGCGTGACGGCGTATCCGGTTCTTTCCCGTCAGGCGACGTAAAAAAGAATTATACCCGGGTCTATCAGTTTACAACAGGAAAGGCCGATATACGCAACCGCGCGCCGCCCATGGGCACGAGTGTCAGCTCCGTAAGCTGTCCATTGGTGGCGACGGGGCTTTGGGGCAACAGCCCACAGAGTTTGTACCGGTCGAGCGTCCACGATGGGATCGCCTTGCCTTTCACAACCAGCTCGATAGGCGCATTGGCATTGGTGAACGGATTATTGTCTTTGGGCCATGCATGACGCTTAATGCTGAATGATTTCAACAGGTCGTATTTATCGATATACAACCCATAGTTCCAGGCATTGGTGGGAAATATTTCGAACGAAGGCCACTTGTTTTCGTCGGCGGTCGGCTGCCAGCGCGCATCCCAAACCGATGTTTTGCTGCTTTGCTGCTTCTCGTAACGTTCGCCGATCTTCAGTGAAAAGGTCAGCGGACCATAATTAACCGATACGCTGTTTTTATTTTCTTTCCATTCGCGCAATTTGAGCGACATCGGCAGCACAACCTGTATTTTGTCGCCGTTCTTCCAGCTACCCTTGAGCAACACATATCCGGCCTTTGTTCCCGGCATATCGATCTTTCTTCCGTTTACGGTCACCTGCATGTTCCCGCACCAGGCCGGCTGCCGCAGGTAAATAGGAAATTCCGCTTGCCCTGAATTAATCACCAACCGCATTTCTACCGACTCTTCAAACGGATAATTGGTTTTTGTTTCTATCTCCACCGGGATGCCGTCAGCCACTTTGGCTTTCACGATGCCCGCTGTGTACAGTTGCGTGGCCAGGCCGTTGTCGGGCGTAGCCATCCAGGCGTTCTCTGCATAATATACCCAGCCGGCAGCATGGTTGTGCTGGCAGCAGCGGCTGCTGAAGGGATTCATCATCAAAAAAGGTCCATCGTTATCGATGCCCGGCGAATGATTGGCCGAATCGCTTTGCACCATATTGGGCGCAGTGAGGTAACGAAGCGAACGGTAGTCACTCATAAAAGCCGCCGGAAACGTATTAAACGCTACGTCTTCGCAGTTATCGGCCCACATGGGATCGCCGGTATATTGTATCATGAACTGGTCGGATGTCATTTGCTCTACCATTCCGCAGGTTTCGATGGCCTGCCGGGGATCATCATAGCCTTTTCTTGAATTCTCGTCACCGCCCCACATGCCACCGGGTACCTGTCCATACCTGCGACGTACCAGCGCAAAATTATTGTAGCTCGCTTCTTTATCTGACTCCAGCTTACTCTGCAGGTAATAGGTAGCCGGCTCGCGGAAGCTTTGCGCAATATTCACGTTATGCCAGTTGGGCAGGTTGTCGGCCTGCCGCCAGTCGGCGGTATGCCGGTCGATCTTGGTGGCCAGGTCAAGCAGGAACGCGTCTCCCGTAATATTGTACAGCCAGTACACACTGATGATATTATCGCCGCCGCGACTGTTTTCCCAATAATCTTTCAGGAACTGTTCGTCGGGAACCGACAATTGGTACTTAAAATATCTCGTCATGAACGGGATAACGCGCGGGTCTTTGCTGTACTCGTAATAAGACTGCAAACACCAGAGCATCGGCATGTTCGTCCACAGATCGCGGTTGCCCTTTCGTTCTACCGCCGGCCCGAAATCGCCGTTATCGCGCTGGTTGTTCAGCACATGATCGATCCAGAATTTTGTTTCCGCGATCATATTTTTGTCGTTCAGCATGTAGGCGATATTTCCATAACCCTTGAGCCAGTACGGAAGCTCTTCCCAGCCCCATTTGCCTTTGCCTTCTTTATTGAGCCAGGCATTATCCGTTTTGGAAAGCCATACGCTGATCTCGCCGAGATGACCTGTCAGGCCATCGCGCTGCAGTTCGATCTGTTTGCGCAACCAGCCACCCGGAACAAACGAACCTATGGGTAACCGCGTGAAATAATTCTTGCTCAACGGCGCCCGGTTCCCTGTATAGTTGGTATTGTTCCGGTTATTGATGGTTGTCGGTACCGCTTCGGCCCTCACCTGGTTCTGCGCCAGCCCCTGCAGGGACGAGCAAGCCAGCAGTAAGGTCCAGCCCCAATGTGTGCTTTTCATTTAAGTACGTTTTTGGTCTGCGGACTATTATAAATCTTCTCATGCAGGGCTTTGAGTTCGGCCACCGGCATTTTCTGGTCTTTACGGTCATAGGTAAGGAAGCCGTTGGTTTCCACTTCCACATCGGTTGTTTGCGTATACACGGCCGCCGACAGTCCTTTTTCGATCAGGTGCGGAAAGCGCTCCATGAACTCGGCATATTTTTTCAGCAGATCTTCCCTTGTTTTGAAAGTCTGGTAGCCCCAGTTCTTTGTGTCCTGCCAGGTGTGGCCTTCTACCGGTAAACCGAGCCCTCCAAATTCGCCCAGTACCAATATCCTGTCTTTTCCGAATAGTTCCGGATCAGGCATTAATGGCTCGGGGTAGTTGTGCAGATCAATGATCTGTCCTACGGTTTCGAAGTTACCCCCGCTGGCGGTATTGACCAACCGGCTGGGGTCTTTTGCCAGGGTCCAGTTCACCATTTCCTTTGTTTTGAATTGTCCCCAGGCCTCGTTAAAAGGCACCCATACCACGATGGAGGGATAATTGTAAAAATCCTGCATGATCTCTTTCCACTCTTTGCGATAGATGGCTTCCGACTCAGGCGTACGGTCTTTATCGGTAGCCCGGCCGTAGATACCCGGTCTGCTTTCCCAGTGGTTGCCCAGGTCGCCGCTGGGCATATCCTGCCAAACCAGCATGCCGATCTGGTCGCAATAGCTGTACCAGCGGGCGGGCTCCACCTTCACGTGTTTGCGGATCATGTTGAAGCCCATTTCCCGGGTACGTACAATATCGAATCTAAGCGCCTCGTCGGTGGGTGCCGTGTACAAGCCGTCGGGCCACCAGCCCTGGTCGAGCGGGCCGTACTGGAAAACAAATTCGTTGTTCAGCAGCATGCGCTGGATACCGTTTTTATCGGGCGCCATAGAGATTTTACGCATGGCGAAATAACTTTTTATTTCATCTACTTTTTTCCCCTTGCGCATTACCGTTAGCGTCAGGTCATACAGGGCCGGGTTGGAAGGCGACCATTTTTCAGGGTTGGGGATAGCCAGCGAAACAGGTGTTTTACCATCAGCCGTTTGTTCGGCTACTTTATCGCCGTTTTTGGCGGCGGTAATGAGAAGTTCGTCGCCCGGTTGGAGGTTCTCCACAGTGGTTTCCAGGTCAAGGCGGCTCCTGTCCAGGTCGGGCGTTTGTTTTACAGCGGCGATATAGGTAGCGGGAACCGCCTCCAGCCAAACCGTTTGCCAGATGCCGGTCACGGGCGTGTACCAGATACCGTGCGGATTCTTTACCTGTTTGCCACGGGGCTGCGGACCGTCATCGGATGGGTCCCACACTTTCACCACTAATTTCTGGGCGCCTTTTGCACGCAGGGCGGCCGTGATGTCGAAGCTGAACGGATCATATCCGCCTTCATGTATGCCCACCGGTTTATCGTTTACAAATACTTCACAGCGCCAGTCGACCGCACCGAACTGGAGCAGCACTTTCTTATTTTTAAAATCAGCCGGCAGGCTGAAGCTTCTTTCATACCACAGTATGCTGTCTTTGCCCACCGTTTTGCCCACACCGCTTAGCGAAGATTCGACGGCAAAAGGCACCAGGATCTTTCCCTGGGCGGAGGTGGGTGCTGCATCGGCAACAGGCAGGATCGAATAAGACCAGAGGCCGTTCAGGTTAAGCCAGTTGCCACGCACCATCTGGGGGCGCGGGTCTTCGGGCAAAGGGTTGGCGGGATCGAGCTTGCCGGCCCATTCGGTGGCTATTTTTGATCCTGCCGGCTTCCAGGATTGTGCAGCAGCATCGGCTGCGAGCAGGGCCGCCAGCGATGCAAGACAAATAATTTTACTCAGCATGCTTTATGAATATGGTTAATGAAATTAAGCGAAAAAGACAGGCCGTCCAGCCAAAGGGCTGAACGGCCTGCAGGTTTTATTGCGCCGGTCAGGGGCGGCTACTGGTTTTACAACAACGGTTGTTCGAACCAATATGGGCAATAAATTGTTTATTTGGCAATACAACTATTATATGGCGACAGAAAAAGCAATATTGGCCGGAGGGTGTTTTTGGGGGGTGGAAGAGCTGATCCGTCACCTGCCGGGCGTAACCCATACCGTTGTTGGCTATACCGGCGGAGAAGTGAAAAATGCAACTTACAGGAATCATGGCCGCCACGCCGAAGGCATTGCAATCGATTTTGACCCCGCGATACTGAGCTACCGGAAACTATTGGAGTTCTTCTTCCAGATACACGATCCAACCACGTTAAACCGCCAGGGGAACGACATCGGCACCTCGTATCGTTCTGCCATTTTTTACCTGGATGAGCAGCAGAAGAAGACGGCGGAAGAATTGATTGCCGATATGAACGCATCGGGCAAATGGCCCGGCCCGATCGCCACCGAAGTAACGGCCGCGGGCGATTTCTGGGAGGCGGAAGAAGAGCACCAGGATTACCTGCGGAAGCACCCCAACGGCTATACCTGCCATTGGGTGCGTCCGGATTGGAAGTTGTAAGCGCTATTTAAAATAACGGCGCAGCGTCCAGGCCATTTTCTCATGATGCTGGATGAGCTCGGTAAGGAAATCGGCTGTTCCTTTGTCTTTGTACTTGTCTTCACAGTCGTCGATCTTACTGCGGAGTGATTTTATGATCCCTTCATGGTCTTTCATTAATTCTTTGACCATATCAAGATTATTGGCGGGGTTTTTACCGGGCGATTCTTTAAGGCTGCTCATGGAGGCAAACTCGCTGGTAGTGCCGATGGCGGTGCCGCCCATCTGGCTAACGCGTTCAGCGATCTCATCAATAGCATCCTGGATGGCTTCGTAATGCGTTTCGAAGAGCTTGTGCAATTCCATGAAGTTGTCTCCCGACACATTCCAGTGGAACTTGCGGGTTTTGAAATAGAGGATGTGCGCATCGGCAAGGCACTCGTTCAGCGCCTTGCTGACAGCCGCCAGGTTTTTATCGGTAATAGCGATGTCTGGTTTCATAATAACCGGGGTTTATTGTTATGCTGATCGCTTGCAATATCTGTGCCCGGCAGGTGGAACATTCTTTTACAACGACGGCCAGTTACTGGCGTCATCCAATTGCTTCCTGTCGGCCGCATCGAGCACGAGGGCCGGCGCGTCGATGATGGTTTGCAGTTGCCGGCTGTTGGTGGCGCTGACAACCGGCGCGGTTACCAGGGGATTGGCCAGCAGCCAGGCCAGGGCAACGGTGGCAGGTTGCGAACGGTGTTTGACGGCTACGGCGTCAAGGGCCGCAAGTACGGCCTGTCCTTTTTCGTTCATGTATTTCTTAACCCCTCCTCCCCGTACACTCTTGTTCGTATCTTCTTCACTTCTGTATTTACCTGTCAGGAATCCCGCCGCGAGCGACCAGTAAGGAAATACGCTCAACTCATATTGCTTTACGAGCGGTGCGTATTCGGTTTCAAATTTCTGCCGTTCCACCAGGTTGTAATGTGGTTGCAGCGCTACATACCGGGGCAGGTGCTTATCTCCGGCAATGGTGAAAGACTGCGCTACACGTGCAGCGCTCAGATTGGAAGCGGCGATGTATCGCACCTTTCCCGCCCTGATCACTTCGTCATAAGCGCCAAGGGTTTCTTCTATAGGGGTAACGCCTTCATCGAAATGTGTATAGTAAAGATCGATGTGGCTGGTATTCAACCGCTGCAACGACGCATCGACCGATTTCAGGATATGACTTCTGCTGATATCATACCCGTGCTCTTTGGTATGCGATCCCACCTTGGTGGCGATGACTACCTGATCACGGTTTTTCCGTGCTTTCATCCAGTTGCCGATGATCGATT
>JAKPBL010000386.1 GCA_029778965.1 Bacteroidota bacterium | reverse complement strand
TATCGATGAAATTGAATCCTGCTGCTACAAACTGATCGAGTATATCGAATGATTGCTGTTCATCGAGGGTCCATCCGAAAACGTTGCCGCCGAAATTAATCGGCGCTACCTGCAGATCTGTGTGTTTTATTGTTTTCTTTTCCATCCCATGATGTTGGTGTTTCTACACAAACAGCCGGTGTGGTAAAAGGTTCGGATCCGGGGATGATTTACATTTGTGATAGTTATTGTATATGAAAAAGGTACTGTTCGCGGCATGCTGCATCCTATACCTGCAGGCCATGGCACAACCTGCCAAAAACGTGGTATTGATAACCATTGACGGTTTTCGTCCGGAGTTTTACCTGGACAGTGGCTGGCATACACCGCACCTCCGTTCCATTCTGAGGAATGGCGTCTATGCAAAAGGCGTGAACAGTGTTTTCCCTTCGATGACCTATCCCTCGCACACAACAATCGTTACCGGTGTATGGCCGGCCAGGCATGGCATTTATTACAACAACAAACCGGCGCCCAAAGACAGCATTTATTGGATGGCATCGTCTATCCAGGTGCCGACACTATGGGATCTCGCGCGAGAAAAGGGCTTAAAAACCGCTTCGCTTTTCTGGCCGGTGTCGGCGCAGGCGCCGGTCGACTTTAATATTCCCGATATCGGCAGCCTGGGTGAAAAGGTGCGCGAAGCGTACAGCTTGCCTGCTTCGCTGGTAGCCGACCTGAAGGAATACGTATTTCACCAGACTACGCAAATCGACTACGGCACAGACCATAATGTAGCCGCCATCGCCGCCTACATTATCAAAAAGGACCGGCCCGATTTCATGAACATTCATTTCTTTTCGGTAGACCATTTTTCGCATATGCAGGGCCGTTACGGCGAGCTCGTGCACACCGCGGTGCACGATGCAGACAGCAGCGTCGGTATTATTATCAAAGCGCTGCAGGATGCCGGGATATGGAACAATACTGTGCTGATTGTAACAGGCGATCACGGATTTCATGATATCAAAACAAAAGTCAGCCCGAATGTGTGGCTGAAAGAAGCCGGGCTGATCAGCAATCTTGAAACCGGCGACTGGAAAGCACGTTTCTATGCGGTGGGCGGTTCCTGCTATCTTTATCTGAAAGACAAGAATGACGACGCCATATTGACCGCCGTACAGTCGGTGCTGGCCCAACGCAGCGATGAAGAAAAAAAGTTGTTCCGTGTCATCGACCGGCAGGAGATGGGCCGCATCGGCGGCAATCCTGAAGTGGCATTTGCATTGAATGCCATTGGTACCGCGTACTTCGACAACAACAGCAATGGTGTTTCGGTACAGCCGGGCAAAGGCGGCGGGCACGGCTATTTTCCCGATGAGCAGCAAATACAAACCGGTTTCGTGGCAGCCGGCCCCGGTATTCGCAAAGGCAGCATAGTGCGCGAAATGAACGTTCGCGATATAGCACCGCTGGTTGCATATATGCTGCATTTGCCGCTTACCACGGCCGATGGAAAGATTCCCGCAGGAATTCTTAGCACCAACAAATAATGTAAGACAATCAAAACAAGCCCAGTTGCTGCGGTCGCGGCTTCCGGCCGCTGAACGGTATCTGCGCTATTTCCCGGTAAGCCTCTTTTTCGGGTAGCCATTTCAGTAAGAACATGCCGGTAGCCGTAAAAGCAGACCGGTAGGAAAGGCGCCGGAATACCCGACGGGCGCTGTACCAATGGCCGCGTTCCAACCGGCGCACCATGGTCAGGTGCGCCCTGGTAAGAAAATGAGGTTTGCGGTTACCGGTATCCCTGATCAGCCGTTGACAGATGGCGTACCGCAGATCGGCCGAAAGGTTTTTCAGCGTTTCACCCGCGGCAACGTTGATATACACTGTATGCTGCGGGAAGCTGCCGTAGTTCTCCAGCCGGATACAGAACGGTTTATAAGCGGCGGCGGCATCGACTATCAATTGAATGATCGCCGCTTCGTTTTTTTCCCATGCGAAAAACTGCGCCACTGTTATATGCGGACGGCTCAGCGCGATACCCGAAGCATAGAGTTTTGCCAACTGGTTTTTGAGGCGCATGATCCTTTTGCATTCCACCGGAGGAGGCGTTATAACCAACAGGTAGACAAACCTGCCTGATAGCAGGTTGACGACACCGGGGGCAACCATTTTTGGGGAGTCCATACAAGGTACAAAATACTAATCTTTTTAGCATTTATGCCGGCTCAGAAGCTATTTCGGGTTAAATCACCCTGAGTAACCCGGGCGTGTCAGGATAACTTGCATCGGAAAAGATAATGGAATAAAATAGTGAAAATAAATTTCATTATTTGAAATAATATTGTAATTTTGAAAACTGGAGGGAATGGTAGTGATAAGTTATGGAGCATTGAGGACATATATGGAAAAGCATCCTGATAGCGAAGAGGCGTTGAACAACTGGTATCGCATTTCGCAAAAAGCCGATTGGAGCCATTTTCATGAGCTAAAAGACTTTTTCAACAGCGTTGATGCCATTGGCAATGATCTGTATGTAATCAATATCAGGGGCAATAAATACCGCCTGATTGTAAGAATCATTTTCAGGGTTCGTACCATATTTATCAAGTTTGTCGGCAGTCACGCCGAGTATGATCGTATTGACATTTCAACATTGTAGCTATGAAAAAGAACAAACCCGTTATCAACAACGCCGCCGCTTACGATGCCACTATGGAGCGTATCGATTTCCTCATGAAAAAAGGCGAACAGCAGCTCGGCGCCGAAGAAGCCGCCGAGCTCCGCCAGCTTGCGCTCGTCGCAGAAAGCTATGAAAAAAGCATCTATGTAATTCCGGCACCCAAAACCCTGGAAGGGCTGATTGAACTGAAGATGTTTGAGCGGCAGCTAAAGCAAAAGGAATTGGCCAAGCTCCTGAATGTGGGTGAAC
>JAKPBL010000380.1 GCA_029778965.1 Bacteroidota bacterium | reverse complement strand
AAATGCTGTTCTTTTTGATGCGGGCCAGGAGGTCGTTGACGCGGGAGGCCATAATGAGCTGCCCGCCGATATTTTCCCAGGGCTGCAGTTTCTTCGGTGAAGGCAATTGCTTGGCCACGCGCACGATCGACAGTTGCAGCGAATCGGCTTTTGCCAGTATTTCTCTGGCCGCATAATACGCCAATAGCTTCCGGTACCAATGATATCCCCGCGCCGGTTTCAGTACCACTACGGGCCGGTCACTGTTTTCGGCTGCCGCCAGTGTAACGCAAAGCCGGCCGATGACCTCGTCATCTGCCAGCAGGAGCTGCCTGCCTTTGTGGCGGCATTGCCGGTCGGTGGCCGGCGCCTCCTGTTGCCGGTACCAGGCTGCGCCGGTGGCCTGTTCCAGCAACTGCATGGCCTCATAGCATTCTGCTGCCGTGTCGGGCGCCAGGTAATCGTATTCCAGCGACTGTGTGCGGTCGATGCGGTTGTCGCGGTCCACGTATTTCCAGGCGTTGCGCGCCAGTGCATACATGTTATGCTCAAACCAATAGGCGGGCATCACCTGCAGGCGATTATTGCTGAGGTCGTTGCTGACAAGCGCGAAAGGGAGCCGGATGTCGAGCTCGGCGGGGTAGTCGCCTTTGGCGAGCATGCAGTAAGAGGCAAAGCGGGACTTGTGCTTGAGGCTCACACACAGCCCCGGCCAGAAGCCCCGACCGGCGATCAGCTCCCCGTCGGGACTGCGTGAATTGTGATTGGAGCCGATGGTGGCGCCGGCAGCCATATTGCTCTGGCCCATCACCAGCGAGGCGCATAAGAAAGAGTTGTTGTGGTGTTGCTCATGTGCGGGAAAGATCAGCGAATTCAATACCTCGCAGCAGGAGATAGTGGCATTATTGCCGAGATAAGAGTTGATGAGCCGGGCGCCGTATTTCAGTTGCGAATGAGACGCCATGATGAACCGGACCGCTTTAACGCCATAAAATACGCGGCACCCTATATTGATGATGCCGTTCACCAGCTCACAGCCTTCACCCACCTGCGATTTCGCCATTGCCGTAGAATGAATGGTGAGGTTCTTCAGTTTGTTGGCGCCTTTTATATACGCATCCGTTCCAATGAGCACGTCTTTGATGACACGGGTGTTTTTGATAACGGTGCGGTCGCCGATCATGCCGTAATAACCTCGTTGCCCATCGAACTTTCGCGTGGTAAAAGCAACGAACTGCGCCTGCAGCTTTTTGTCGTGGCGGTTCCTGCTCCAGAGATAGGCGTCGCCCGGCAGCATGCCGTCAAACGGCAATACCTTTCGGCCGCCGTTCTCGTTGCATATTTCCAGCCAGATACGCAGCTTTTCTTCCTCTCCTTCTTTGATGATGCCGTTGCCGAATTTGGCATGATTGGTAGTAGCCAGCTCATTGATATTTGCCAGTATCACTTCGTTTCCGATAATATAGTGCGCCATGTAGTTGACGTTGTTCACCACTACATTGTCGCCGAAATCACAACTGATGATGGTGCTGTTGTACAGCCCCACAGGCAATTGCAGGTTGCTGTAGGCGAGGCAATAAGGTTCCAGCTTGCCGATGCGTACGAGCCCGTAGAAAGTACAGCTCTTTACCAGCTCGGGGTTAAAGGCGTCAGACACGAGCAGTTTGTTCCAGTCGTCGCTGTGATTGCGGTTCCGGACCAGCACTTCTATTTCATAAGCGGTCAATTGCCGGTAATGGATGCCGCTTTTGTTCTGGCGGTTACGGAGATGGTATTCGTCTTTACCGGCGGGCAAAAAAGGAGCGGGAATAAAATGGTATCCCATTTCCTGTACCGGGTTCTTGCTGATCAGGTTCATGGTATTCGGATGAGCGGTGGTTATTCTGCTATTCTACGGTGACGCTTTTGGCCAGGTTGCGCGGCTTGTCCACATCCAGCCCCTTGGCAACACCGATATAGTAAGCCAGCAATTGCAGGGGAATGGTATTGATCAGCGGCGCGATCAGCTCATCTGCATAAGGCACTTTGATGCTGTCTTCGCAGAGCGCGTCGGCCGATGCGTCGCCATCGCTTACCACGGCAACGACCCGCCCCTTCCGGGCCCTGATCTCCTGCATATTGCTCAGCACTTTTTCGTGAAAGGAATCTTTGGTAGCGACGAAGAAAACCGGCAGCGTATCATCGACCAGGGCAATAGGCCCGTGTTTCATTTCGGCGGCGGGATAACCTTCTGCATGGATATAAGAGATCTCTTTCAGTTTAAGGGCGCCTTCCAGGGCTACAGGGAAATTATAACCCCGGCCCAGGTAGAGTGCATCGGTTACATTTTTATATTTCTGCGCCAGCAACTCGATGTGCGAATGCTGTTGCAGCGCTATGCCCACTTTCTCCGGTACTTCGTTCAGCTCGTTCAGCAAATGCCGGAACCGGTCGGGCGATATACTGCCCCTGTACTCCGCAATTTTCAATGCCATCATGGTTAGTACGGCCAACTGCGCGGTGAATGCCTTGGTGCTGGCAACACCTATCTCGGGGCCAGCGTGCGTATAGGCGCCGCCGTGAGATACGCGGGCGATCGACGATCCCACTACGTTCACCACGCCCAGTATGATGGCGCCTTTTTCCCTGGCGCTTTCTATAGCCACCAGGGTGTCGGCGGTTTCACCGCTCTGGCTGATGGCGATGATAATATCTCCCTTGCCCACAACCGGGTTGCGGTAGCGGAATTCCGACGCGTATTCCACCTCTACCGGTATGCGGGCAAGCTCTTCGAAAATGTATTCGGCGATCAGCCCTGCATGCCAACTGGTGCCGCAGGCCACCATGATGATGCGTTGTGCGTTCTTCAATGATTCGGCGTGCTGCTCAATACCGCTCATGGTAATTGTACCCTTCGCGGCATCGAGACGGCCGCGCAGGCAATCGAAGATGGTATTGGGCTGCTCGAATATTTCTTTCAGCATGAAATGGTCATAGCCACCCTTTTCGATGGCGGCCATTTCCATATCCAGTTGGGTGATGAACGGGGTGATCTTTTCA